>NZ_JBFHKV010000001.1:0-38765 GCF_041595215.1 Stieleria sp.
CCCCCCCCCCCCCCCCCCCCCCCCCCCCCCCCCCCCCCCCCCCCCCCCCCCCCCCCCCCCCCCCCCCCCCCCCCACCCCCCCCCCCAAAACGATCGTCCTGCCAGCTGACGCCCCGGCGGCGACTCAGTCGCTCCAATCACAGAGCGAATCGATCGCATCGGCCGAACCGTCGCGTTTCCAAGGATCGAGCTGAGCTTGTTCCTTGAGCTGTTGTCCGCGACGCTTGGGGACGACCATGAACTGACACTCCACTTCCGGCAGCGCTGTCATGTCGCCCCACAGTTTTTCGAATTGGGCCACCGGGTAGATGTCTTCTTGAGCGTGGCCCCAACGTTTTTTGACATCTTTCAGCGTGACGTAGGTGGGCAATCGTTTTGCCAACTTGCGAACCGCCGCATCGACCTTGGTTTGATTGACCAAATCCTCGCGCGTCAGTCCGAACGTTTGCAGCAACTTGTCGAGATCGATCCAGGTCGTCATCGAGTTGTAATACGATAAATCGAATTCGACGCGTTCGTCCGGCATCGCGAGCCCTTCGACCAATCGGGGCCGGCCGGCGACCAGCGCCAGTCCGCCGCCGCGATCTTCCAAGCGACGCGGGATGACTTCGAAACTGAGTTCGGCGCCGCTCCGCATGTGCATCCCCAGCAGCCCGGGGTCGACGTTTGCACCGAGCGTGTCGATGTTGTGAAGCAGCAGATAGCGAAGCGACGGTTGATCCTGCAACAATTGATGCAGCATTCCGTTTCGCAGCAAGTTGGGAACTTCGTACCAGTGACCGACCGGATGCAGACACTGGTTGGGGACGTTGTCGGTATAGTCACTCGCTTCGCCGGTCGCTTTGGCCCAATTCATCAGCGCCGCGCGAACACTCTCGCGAACCTTTTGCTGCTGTTGATCCAAGACCTGGCTGGCCGTTTCCTCCCAAAGAAAATGGAGATCGCGGACGGTCGGTACCATTCGCAATCCGACACTCTTACCGGTGGAAACTTCAACACCCGACTCGAACCCGAAATCATCGTTCTGCTGCAGGTGTTCTCGAATCGGGGCGTCGGTCAAATAGCTGGTCGTGAAGACGTGTGGGATTGGTCCACCGAACGCGCGTGTGGTCGCGCGCGTCTTTGCCAGGTGGACTTCCAGAAAACTTCGGTGACGGCCGGCAAACCGATGGAAGGGGTGTAGTGCCTTGCAGACGCCGGCGCCTTCGGTCCAGCGGCTTCCCACGCCCGCCGCCAGCGTCACGACCGCGACCTGTCCGTCGGCGATCGCCTGTTTCCCTGCCCGAATGTCTTTCGCCGCACAGCCTTGGCGGACGTCGGTGACGTGCTCCGGGCCGACGTCGCGAATCGTGGTGCTGGGCGAGAGCCGGTTCTGTGCCAATCCGATGCGTCCGTTTTTTAGATCGGCACGGATTTGTTCGTGTTGTTCGGCGTCGAACCCGATCGCGTGCAGCAGTTCGTGCAAGGAGCCGCCAGATCGCTGCTTGGATTCGTCGTGGGGGAGGACGCTTTGCAACAGTTTCGACGAGGCAGTCGTCGCGATCTGTCCTTCGGCGCAGCGCCGCGCGATCGACTGCAGCTCCGACCGTCGGTTGGGTGACAAATCACGCGGCGCCGTTCGCAGCAGTCCGGGCAGGACCAATTGGTAATAGCGGTCGGGCATGATCCCATCGCCGCCGGTTCGCAGTTCTGCCCAGGTGCCATGATCGTTGATCGAAAAATCATAAACGACCGGGTCCATGGCGAATGGCAACGCGGTCTGCAACTGTGTCTTGACTTCGATCATCTTGGATTGAAGCCAATCGCTCGCTTTCGCTTTGATCGACGGATCAAACAGGAACCCCATGCCGCCGCCGGACATGCCGCCCAGCATGACAAAGCCCCAGAACTGGTCGCCGTATTGGTCACGACAGGCGTCGATCAGTCGATCGGTGAAACGGTTGGTCGCCCAGGGAATGATGGTCTGCAACGGGCCTTTGAAATTGCGAGTGGTGGCTTGGCCGATCTTGCGAATATCGCCCGACTCGATCGCCGCGACGACTTCATCGAGAATCGACATCGCTTCACTGCGGGCGATCCATTCCGCTTCGCTGCGCAGCAGGTAACGCTCGGTCACCATTTCCAAGATCGGGCCGACGTTTTGCGCCATGCCGCCGTGCACCAAGACGAGCGAGTCCTGCAATTTCTGACGGGTTTGCTCGGTCGCCCGTTTGCGATCAAAGACATCGTGGACCGGCATC
Source organism: Stieleria sp. (assembly GCF_041595215.1). Taxonomy (NCBI): domain Bacteria; kingdom Pseudomonadati; phylum Planctomycetota; class Planctomycetia; order Pirellulales; family Pirellulaceae; genus Stieleria; species Stieleria sp. The sequence goes on from NZ_JBFHKV010000001.1 coordinate 2,241, forward strand.
AATCGCCCGCGACTGACGCCGTACTCCGGATCACCCTCGCCGGCATCGGTGCCACAAATCAGTTTGATGCCCGGCCAGACCCCACCGGAATCCTGCCAGCCGCCTCCGCTGCCGCCGATCCATTCACCCAGAATCGCCCTGGCTGCCACCAGACGCCGCTCGGATTCGGTCAATCCGCCGGTCAGTGATTCGATCTGCCCGGTCGCACGCATCAGAATCGAAATCAGCGAGCCGAGCAGGTTGGTCGACACGGCCAACCGCGACCCCTTGGGGATGTCGTTGATCTTGGAGACCAATTCCAGACCTTTGCCGGGACCGACCAGTTGGGTCAGCAATTCGCTGATCGGTCGACCACAGCCTTCCAGCCCCGGCGGAACGATGCCCGCGGCGATCACGGCCGCTTTCAACAAGCCTAAATAATCGCGGGCAAAATCGAACATCTCGCCGATCGTTGTCACATCGGCGGTTGCCGCCAAGTCGACGCTGGCCAATCGGAACACCGGTTCGTCGATCACCCGCAGGTAGGTTTCAATCGGCGGGCTGGGGTGATCGTCTCGACCACGCACACCCAGGTCGACCGAGATGTTCAACACCCGCGCGCCTTCGGGGTAGTCCATCCCTAAAAAAAAGATGTCGCTCCAGGCGCTGTGCGAAAGGTCCATGCGGACTGCGGTCGTTTCACACAGCAACGGCATCACACCGTGTTGTTGATCGCCGTCGAGCAATTCACGCCGCAGCCGCAGCGGATGGTCGATCGGGTGCCCCAGGCGAAACATCCATTGATTGCCGCGGACTGTGCGAACGCTTTTTCGCACCTGGTCGGCCAGCGTTTGAAAACCCAGTTGGTGATACGCCTGGGCCAAGGCGCTGCTGATCGCATCGCTGGGGCCGGACGTTTCCTGGGTCTGAAGAAATTCATCGATCGCCTCGCCGAAGCGACGCGAAAGCAGATGCTCATAACCGCTAAACGGGATCAATCCGTCGCAGCGTCGCGCGGTCGAATCGGTAAGCTCCTGCTCGAGTCGATCCGGCAGGTGATAGCGGTGGATCGAGGAGAGAAAGAACAAGGCGCGGACGCGACAATAAAGGTTGTCTTCGGTCCGTCGGTAGGCGTCCAGTTGTCGACAATGCTCGAGCAGTTGTTGCGTGTCGGCGTCGGCGACGACCGATTCCAAGGAACGGTGCCGAACCGAATCGTCTTCCGACCGAATGATGTCAATCAATCGATTGCTCATGCGTTCCGTCCCCCGTCGACGGCGACGGCATTGCGCTGTGCCAGCAAGTCCACCAACTCGGTCAGGATTCGATCGCGATCGCGTCCCGAGAGTGCAATCGCCAATTGCGAGATCAGCAAACCATAGGGAATGCCCAAGTTGTAGCGCGTCCCGTGAACTTCATAGGCCATGTACTTGTGCCGCGAACGGAGCACGTCCAGTGCATCGGACAGCGTCGGCTTGCTGACCGAGTGATCCGCGACGACTTGTTCCAGCGCGGCGATGACGTCGTTGGTCAGCACGTGCATGCCGAAGAAGCCCAGGTAGTGACCCGATCGAAGTCCTGGCGTGACCAATTCTTGCTCCGCACGTGTCGGAGTCGGTTTTTCCACCACCCGTTGGACTTCAAAAACACCCTCCTTTCGCGCCACGCGGGTGCCCGAGACGATTCCGAAGTAGGGCAGGTTGTTTTCACGCGTGGATTGGACGGCCGAGACGGAACACGAAAACTCCGAGGCCACGTTGACCAACTGCTTCGCACAGGAGAGGTTCGACGCGCTCAAATACAAGTGATCGCCGACCAAGTGCAGAAACGGTTCTCCAGCGACGAACCCCTTGGCACGCAAGATCGCGTCGGCGTATCCGACCGGCTCGGGTTGTTCGACAAATTGCAGACTGCCGACCAGATCACCGGCGGCCTGTTCAAAGGACCGTTGATCGCCCGGCCGGATCACCAGGCAGATCTCTTCGACGCCGCAGGACAGGACCTCTTCAAGGATCAGCTGCAGCGCGGATTTGTCTTTCCCCTGGCAGTCAACCAGTTGCTGGGTTGGAATACGATTCTGGTTGGGGGCCGCAGCTGTGATGACTGCTTTTCGAACCTGCATGGCGGTCGCCGGGTGATTGGAAGGGAACGGGAAATGACAGACACGAGCGAAGCGGAAAAGGGGCAGGTACCAAGAACCAAATGGCCCGTCGGGTGCTTCGCATTTTTGGTACCTGACCCCTTTTCCGCGGCACCCTCAATCTAAATGTTGACGGGGCACTACAGGTTCTTGAGCGCCTTCAAGATGTCATCGACCGAGGCGCGACCGGCGTGTGAATCGCTGACCTTGGCCCACTCGACGCGGCGTCCCGCACCGATCACGTACGCCGCCGGATAGGCGGTCTCGCGAGGTGTGTCCCAGCGAAGCCCCCACGATTTGACCATCTCCATCCCCGGGTCGCAGACCATCACCAGCGGATCGGGCATCCTGCGTCCACCGATGAATTGTGTGGCCAGTCGATCCAGTTCGGCGCTGGATTCGTTGCCGGGATAAACCAGCAGCACACGATTCGGTTGATCGCCCAACGCTGCGGCGAGTGCCTTGGCTCGATTGATGATGTTGCCGACCTGTCGCTTGCAGATCGAACACTGGTACCCCGGATAACCCCGCAGAACGACGACCACCACGGGACCCTGCTCGTTGAGCTGCGAGAGCGTCACGAATCCGTTTTTGCCTTGGACCGGCAATTCGAAATCAGGCGCCTTGTCACCGACGGCAATTGGTTTGTCAGCGTCTGCCGCTGACAGCGGCGAAGCAACCAGCAGGCCACCCAGCAGCCCGCCCAACAGTGCGACGAGTGCCACGCCTGAGCGTGTGCGAGTGGAACGAGCGAGCCTGAACGAAACGGGTGGTGAACTCATCGGGAACCCTCATGGTGACGTGGTGGTGTGTAGCTCAGGAACTCGTCCTGCATGATCAATCTCGCCAGGACAGATCCTGACCCGATCGTGAAACCAAACGACGGCAACGCACCGGTCTCACTTGCGGCTCTCGCGTTTCCGGCGACTGTGTCGTTCCAGGGTCCGTCGCTCGGCCCGCGTCAGGCTGGCTTCACCGGAAGCGTGAATCTTGGCCAGGATTCGGTCCACGTCGTCTTCTTCCCGCCGCAGTTTGGCGTCGGGGTCGTGCAGTTTTAACTTGGTTCGTTTGACCGATCGGCCCACGCGATTTCGGTACTTAGAAACATCCAGCCAGCTCAGATTCCAGCGTTGGTAGTGATAGGCCAAGGCAAATGCGATTCCGGCCAAGTGGACGGTGAAGGCCGTCCCACCGCTGTCTTGCCCCGCCGGCCCGGACAGCATCGACAATGAACCGAACAAGTTGCTGATCACAAAGAAAACGGCGACCACCCAAGCTTTGACGGGAAAAATAAACATCAACAGGATGTTCGCGTGGGGGTAGTAGCAGGCGAACAGGATCGTCACGGCGCTGACCGCGCCGCTGGCACCGATGACAACGCCCGATGGCACGCCCATCACCCAGTACGTCAGGCAGCCCGCAATGCCGCCGAGAAACATCGAGACCAGATAAACCCGCAGAAACTCGTAGCGTCCCATCCGCTCTTCGACCGACCGGCCGAAGATGAACAGACCGAACATGTTGAAGCCGACATGAAACGGCGTCTCCAACGAGTGCAGAAACCCGTAGGACAGGAACTGGTGCCACATCCAGGGCTGCAACAGCGTTTGTTTCCAGCAGCCGAACCAGGGCATCAACCGGCTGACCGTTTCGCCTTGCCCGACCGCTTTGGCCGTGAACACGTCGACCAGAAAGACCGCCACGGTGATGATCACCAAGATGATCGTCATGCTCTTGGGCATCTGGGATTGTGATCGCATGTGCCGATCCCAGGGCGATTCATCCTCGCGGCCGTAATCACGTTCGTACAATCCCATCCGGGTAGAACCAGTCTCTTGTAACTAAGGGAAAAAAAGGGGGCGTCGCGATTCGAGCAATCGCAACGCCGACAACGCGCATCCTACAAGATCGCCAATCACCCGGTCGAGACGAGGTTGGGCGAGGAATCAGTCTAGACCGGTTGGGAGCTGCAGCGTCCGACGCCCAACTGAAGTCAAACCGATCACAGCCGGGAAGGGCCAGCCGGGCCGACCACGACCAAGCCCGTGGGGGTCTACATGTGTCGCAAAATGTGAAGTCACCCTTCCGGCAGGACGGTCGAGCGAAGCGAGGGGAGGTCGAACGGTCAATCGCGGAGTTCACGTCGCTGGTCAGAGTCGCGTCCCTCCGAGCAGAGAAAACCCTCTCTTTGCTACGCTGAACTCTCCCAGTGGGAGCGATCTGAAATCTGAAACCTGAAACCTGAAACCTGAAACCACCCGACCGCGCACGAAAAAACGGCCCCGATGGCGGTCGAAGCCGTTTGTTCACTTGTCATCACCGCAGGCGTCTACTTCTTGCGATGCCGAATCTTGCTGCGCATGCGTCGTTTCTTTCGTCCTACTTTTCGTCGCCCTTTACCGGTCTTCTTGGTACCCACCTAGTCGGTTCTCCAAAAGTTTGCGCCGACTTGATCGGCCGTTAGAAAATTGTGAATGGATGTCTCGGCCGGCGCTTCGGCTCGGCCAACTGCGAGCCCCAAAGCCTAGCAAATTCACGACCACGGGCAAGCCGAAAATGGCCTGCGGGCCCGGGCACGGCCAAAAGAGCCGGCAATCCAGCCAATCGAGAGGTTCCGCGGCTCACGCAGCATCCCCACTTGCCCCCGACTGGCGCGCTTCGGAGTGAAGCTCCTGTAGCACTTGTCGACGGTCGCGATGGATCTGCTGGACGGCAAATCGGCCAAATCGCGGGAATCGAGACAGGGCACCGACGGTGTGCCGCACCAGCACGGGGTGGCGGAGCAACCTGGAAATCATCCGGCAACGCCACTGCTGTTTTCCCAACGTCTGTTTCAAGTCCTCGGTCCATCGCTGGGGAAGATCCGGCGTCCAGCGGTCGATTGCGGCATCGACTCGTGGCACGACCGCCAACCCGGCGCGGATCGCCCACGCCATGCCTTCACCGGTAAACGGCTCGACGTAACCGGACGAATCACCGACATAGAACAGCCGGTGCCCCCCCGCGATCTTGCGGCGACGCGTCAGCGTGGGCGTTCCTCGGAAATGCGTCGTTTGAAGCTGTTTGGTCAGATCCCAGCCACAAGAGCGCAGGATTTGAAGACAGACCTCCGCCGGCCCGGATGTTTGGACCGCGGACCGATCCACCGCCGCGGCCAGATTGATCACCTGATTCTCCGTGACCACCAAGCCGACGTATCCGGTTTCCGCGATCGCCATGTAGATCACTCCGCTGGACAAGTGCATCGGGCCTCGCGGGTCGTCCGATTGCGTCCAATGGGCGCCCAAGCCGATGCGTGAATCCGCCGGTACGACCAGCCGGTCGTCGGGATCACCCGAAGCCGGCTTGCTGGCCAAACCGTTGGCCGCGATCAAGACGGAAGCATGATAGCGATGGCCGTCGTTGTCATGCAGTGAGCGTGTCGGACTGTCGGGAGGGTCGCTGCCGATCGTCACCGCCGTGTCGCTTAAAAATTGTGCGCCGGCAGCGATCGCGGACTCGGCCAACACGCGGTCCATCGCGAATCGTGAAACCGCATGTCCGCCGGGGAGTTCTAAATTCGCCCGGTTCAATCCGCTGCGAATGCTGTATTGGCTCAGCCAATGCCCGCCGAGTGCTTCGATCGGATCCCAGACCCCGGCGCTGCGAAGTCCGGCGATGGCGTCGCCGTTGAGGCAGGCGCCGCAAACCTTGTGACGTGGAAACGTCGTCCGCTCGATCAGCAAGACCTTACGGCCCAGTCGGGCCAGCCCCAGCGCGGCCAACGATCCCGCGATCCCCGCGCCCACGATCACCGCGTCCCAGCGTTCTTGAGACGCTTGCTGTCGGGTCGTCGTCGCGGCCAATTCTTGGATCATTGCGAAGTCGGATCATTGCGAGGTGGCTTCAATGTCGTAAACCATCAAAAACCGCTCCGGCCATCTCCGCCGGATACGAACCGGCGTCAACCCGGCCTGCGATGCCAATTCGATCGCTTCCGGCATCGTCAACGCCGCCCGCACGCTCAATGGACCATCGACGTGACAGACCTTGCTGGTCGTCAGCAGTCGTATGCCCCACTTGGCCAACACGTAGCCCAGCTGAGATCGCAATAAGTCACTGATCACCACTCGGTGTCGTGCCGCGGACCGCATCGAACCCAACAGACGAACCACATCGGTCGATTCGAGGTGATGGAGGAACAATGAACTATAGACGACGTCGAAGTCCGGTGGCAAATTTTGGCCGAGCACGTCTTGCTGGACAAACGTAACGTCCGCGTTCCGGCGTTTCGCGTTTTCCCCGGCAAATTCCACCGCGGTCTGGCTGATGTCGCAGCCGACGACGTCCATCGACAAACCCTTGCGATCGGCCAGTTGCTTGATTCCGATGGCGACGTCACCGCCGCCGGAGGCGACATCGAGCACCCGAATCGGACCCCCGGTCCGCTTCCGCGCCACCTCGGCAATCGGATTCCAAATTGAACGCACCGCGCCGCTGAGCCGATTGACTCGCGAAAGGCCCCGCAAGGCATCGGCGTGCAAGGTCGAATCGATGTCCGGTTCGTCCATCCATTCGTCTTGGCGATCGCGGGTCTTCAAGTGCATGGCGTTGATCACTACCAAAGATGCCAGGTGCCGGTCAGGCAAACATAGATGCCCAAGATCAAGTTTGTGACACCGTGTGCGATCACACAATTCCAAAACTTTCCCGTTTTCACCATCAGCCAGCTGACCAACGAAAACCACAGCGCCGCGGCGATGAACTCGGCCGGGTGTGTCGCGATTCCGTAGACGGTACCGACGATCAAACCGTTACGGCCGATTTCATGCAGCGGCAATGCGGGCCAGTTTTCCGCTTCGAAGGCCCGCATCACAAACCCACGCAAAAACAATTCTTCCGCGATCGGGACGCAAACCGCCAGCAAGGTGAATCGCACCATCAGAAAACCGATCAGCTCGAATCCCGGTTGATACGTCGCAAACGGATTGACCCCTTCGCGTTGGGGCAACCAATCGTCCGATAGTCCCACGGCCTGGATGAGTTGGCGTTCCAGATCGAGCGAACAGACGCCGATCCAAACCGCCGCGCCGACGATGCCGACGATCCATCCCCAGCGATCGATCGCCAACGGAAACTGGCGGACGATCTCTTTGCCGAACCAAAGCATCATCGCCGACATCGCCACGACCCGAGCGATGACGGAAATCAAGTACGCCTGGGCGTTGATGGTTTCGCCGTCGCGGACCGGGCTGGTGTCGATCGCTGCGGCCAAGACAAAGAACACCAGCAGCGGCACAATCATGGCGGCTTTGCTTTGCCACGTCGCCGCGGCCGGTCCGCCCGAGCCATGCGCCGGATCGTGGACCGGACGCTGCACTGGATCGCTCACAGCGTGTTGGAGTCGACTTCACGACTGTAGACGGCCAGGACGGTTTCGAACGTCTCCGAGCGAATCTTGTACTCGGGATTGGAATCGGTGTATCGATTGCAGTGATCGACCAAGACCCGATACAGGAATCGAAACAGATGCCGGGGCACGCGCAGTGAGTTGAATGCGGAGATGATCCGTGCGTAATCCAGATCCGCAAACAGGTCCTTCGGCTCGGGCGATTGCCCAGGTGCCGCACAGGCCATCATCCGGGCCCGCGCCAGATCGTAGAGGGATTCGCCGGTCCATTGAAACGACGGAATCACGTTTTGCTTGTCCAGTCGGGCGCGCTCATGGAAGTCACGTGACTCGCGTTCCATGTCTCGGTGCAAATCCTGGGGCAGCATCAATTTGAATCCGATCCCGGGATGCTTGAGTAGCTTGTTGTCCAACAGCGGCCAAACGAACAGACGCATCAGCTCGGTCTTGCCCCCGGTCATGTGGGGTTCGTCGACGCGGTCCATCAGCACGATCATGCCGGAATAGCCGAGTCGATCGATCACCGACTGAAACTTGTTCAGCAATTCGTAGCGGTCGTCGGTCCGGTCGTAACGCGGCAACGGTTGACTGGCCAACTCCTTGGTGGGAATCCAATGCAGCAGCTTGCGCGTGGTGCCGATTTCCCGTTTCCCGACTCGCATGTGTCGACGAATCCGAAACGCCGCCCACCACGTTTTCAGCAGACGCAGCAGGTAGGGTGCCGACCCGATCAACATCAACAGGGGCGCCAACCAGAGGTAATCCCAAACGGTTTTGGTCGCCGCGACTTCGCCGCCTTCAGCCGCAGCGGCATCCCCGCCACCGGATGAGGTGAACATCAGGTAAACGAATCCGCAGGCGACGATCACGCTCCAGACGCAGGCGAACCAGCAGCTGATTTTTGCCACCACGTTGTTGTAACCGAGGTGGCGTCGCAGGTCATTCCAACGATCGACGAAAGAACCGTCGCTGGATTGGTCGTAACAGGCGGCCAACAACAGCAAGTCACGCGACGCCGTTCGGTCCAGCTTTGAGAGTGCTTGGCGATCGATCCCGTCTTCGACGTGGTCGGCTTTCAAGATCTGATCGACCAGCTTGGTGACGCCCAGACACAGAATCGAATCCATGTGGTCCCACAGCTTCCATTCTTTGAGCACACGTTCGGGCTTGCGATTGGTGCGTCGGCTCAATCGTTCACTGAAATGATCCAGGAACGGATTGAAGTCGTCGTAGGCAATCGTGTAGACCCGTTCGGCGGGGTGTTCTTGATTGAACTTTTGAAGGTGCCGCCGGATCTGCAACCGCATCGCGGTCTTGCCGGACCCCTTGGGGCCGAACACGATCGCGGTCGACGGTTCCTCGGGATCGCCGTAAACCTTGTCCCAGACGGGATGGTAGGCGTTGGCAATGCAGTGTTCCTTGAACACCTGATCCGTCTGGGCGTCTTCTTCGGCAAACGGATTGCGGATGATCCCGTGGTGCTCAAGCAAACTCTGGATATTCATATTCGAATCATTGCCTCGTGCTCAGAAACTCAAGAGCGGTGCTTGAAACCCATTCAGTGATGTCTCGGTCTCACTGACCGATCGACTTGACCATCGCCACAAACTTTTCACGGTTGGCCTTCACGACGTCGGCCGGCCCGATCATCTTGATGAAGAATTGGCGTCCTTCCGGCTCGATCAAGATGGCGCCGGCCATGGCGTAGTTCTCGCGTTGGACGACCTTGCCTCCGGCGAACGGACCACCGCCCATCCGCTCGGCATAGGCGCCGCTGACATCGACGATGTGAACCGTCCATTTGCCGATGTCCATCTTTTCGCTTTTCTGGTCCGCTTCGTCGCCGCCGGAAAACTGACCTTTCCAGCGTTTGATGTTGGCGTCGACGCTACCGCCGGCCGCCATCATCGTCAATCGCGCCGTCGAGTCACCTTCGCCGACCTTGAACTCATGCTGAACGATCCGGGAAGCCGGTTGCGTCCGTTTGAATTCTGCGGGAACCTTCAACTCGGCTTTGTCAAACACGCTGACCGACTCCGGAGCTTTCTCCGCGTCTTCGGCAGTGGCCGGACTGCCGGTGACAAAGACGGCCGACGAAAGGAACGCTGCGATCAGGACGACGGGGCGAAGGGCTGGATATCGGTTTCGCATCTTGGGGACTCCGCGATGGTCAGGTGAAGACGGGAAGACAGTGCTGAAGAAAACAATGCTGAAGAAGACAGTGCTCAATCTTGGAACACTTTAGCCGATCAGGCAAAGAGTACGAAAGTCGTCGGGCACGGTTCCGACCCAATTCTCGCGTCAACTACTGGTGGAGGCCACCAAGAATAGGGTGACGATCAAGCCGACGACCAGGGCCGCGAGAATGGCGACCAAGGTGATCCGCCGTGAGGAGCGTTTTCGCCGGACGGCACCGATTTTTGCATCACCGGCGAAATCAGAATGGATCCGGCTGGTCTTTTCATGGGCGATCGGCGTCGTCAATTTCGACCCGCCGGGGCCGTCGGGGAACGGTTCGGCGGTTTCCAGTGACAGCGATCCGGGCAGGGAGTCGGCGATTTCGGGCAGCGCCTCGGACGCTTCACGCCACTGCGGCCAGCCGTCTTTCCACAGCAACGCGGTCTTCGCTACGCGTCCCTCGTCGATCCAAACCTTCAACATCGCCGAGGTGGCGGGCCCGTATTGTCCCCCGCTGGGTGGACGGACGTACCAGGTAGCGGTCGATTCGCTGGACAGCAAATCCGGTTCCCCGGCCGATGGGACCGTGGAGTTGCCCGCGGCCGTGTTCACTGCTTCGGCATTCACCGCGTCGGTGGTCGCCACTTGGTTGGTCGCCGGTTGGTTGGTCGCCGGTTGGTTGGTCGCCGGTTGGTTGGTCGCCGGTTGGTTGGTCGCCGGTTGGTTGGTCGCCGGTTGCTGACCGCCGGGAATCGGATCGGTTTGCGGTGCGTCCGCTGGCGACGCTGATGCCTCGGTCGACGGCGATGCCGCTGCGGACGGCGATGCCGCTGCGGGCTGCCGGGGGGCCTCGTCTTGCTTGATCGCCGTGTTGGGCGTCGCCGGTTGCGGTGCGGTTGCGGTGGCGGACGGTTCGTTCGGGGTGACTGCCTTTCCCGCCTGCGTGCCGGTCGGGGCGATCGGCGTCGAGAACTCAGCGTCGGTCAGTGGGATGCGAAACTTGGTGCCGCACTCGGGGCACAGTCCACGACGGCCCGCTAACTCGGTTTTGATATTCAACGGTTTCGCACAACCGTGACACGAAAAGCGGATTCCCATCGGACTGCATTGAAAAGACTGGAGCGGAGATCCCGGTTCGCAGTCCGGCGACCGCGAGTGGGAGAAGCGACCAGTGTAGCTCATTGCCGTCGTGCCGTAAGCTTCCAGCCTTGCGTTCGCGTCGTGGCGTACGCTTCCAGCTTGCGTCGGACCTACAGATTGGCGGTTTCCCGCTTCATCGTCAGCGTTCGGATGATCTTTCGGCCGCCGGTGAATTGGGGCGGCACAAAGGTGTTGGCGTCCAACGAGACCTCGATGGTCATGGTCAATTCGGGCGTCTGGTTATTGATCTTGGCGGGGGAGACGTTGACCGTGGCCTTCTGCAGTCCCAAGGTTCCCAGCACGTGGTTGGCCGCCGCCCGCGCGTCCGACGCGGTGCCCCCGGGGACGATCGCTTTGCGACACCCTTCGTACACGGCGTTGTCGACGGTGTGTCGAATCATCGAGACGCGACAGAATTCAAAGGCCGCGAAGAAAAAGAAAAACAACAGCGGAGCGACGATCGCGAACTCGACCATCGCCGCACCGCGTCGAGGATGCCCTGGTCTTCTGTTGACGCGTCGTCGGCTGACTCGGCGGCGACTGACTCGGTTGCCGGTCTGTACTTGGTCGCACGGTTGCATGTCGGATCGGAGACGGGCGTCGGTTTGGAAATCCGTGGGGGCGTTCACGTGGTTGTCACTCCGGTTTGTCGCCATCGCTGAATGGTTGGTGGCTGTCATTCTGTGATCACCGTTCCCAGGGTGAGAGCGATTTCACGATAGGCCTCGATCAGTTCGGCGGCACTGAGCGCGTGGAAATGTTTGCCTCCGCCGATTTGCGCGACCGTCCGCATGCGGTTTTGGTCGGCGCCGCGGCCGAAGGTGATGGTATGGATTTGGATCCGATCGGCTGCCAGATCTCTTGCCACGGTGCTCGGCTCGGGGCCTTCGTTGTGCAATCCATCGGTCATCACGATCATCGTCCGCTCGACGAATTCCTCGTCGCGACCGCCCTTCATGATCGCCGCACCGGCTTTCATGCCGCGGCTGATGCTGGTGCGGCCACTGGTGATCAGGGCGGACAACCCGTCAGTCACCTCGACCAGATTGGTGGTCAGCGAGACATCTTCGGTGGCATATTGGCTGTAGGATGCCAATCCGACTTGCTCGTTGACCGGAGTGGTTTCGAGTGTGGCGACGAACACGCCGATCGCTGTTTGCAGATCCGCGAACTTGGTTCCCCTCATCGACCCACTGCGGTCGACCACCAGAACGACGTCGCGTTCGATGTACGTTGCCGCCGCGGTCATCTCGGGTTCAAACGTGCTGAACCCTAACACGTTTCCGAACAACAACGGAATGGCTCCGCCAGCGGAGCCGCTGGTGCGTTGGCCGGTCACGCGGACGGTGTTCAGCGGAGTCGCACCTTGGCGAAAGACGAAACGTCCGTCGGCATCGAGATCGCTGCGACCGAATTCGAAATCACGGGATTCCAACTGCAGCGGCTGCCCGTTGACTCGATTGAGCAACGCGATTTCCTGGCCCCTGCGAATCGCCAGCGACGTGTCAAAGGTCTTGGACAGTTCTTGTGAAGCCGCTTGAGATGCCGCGTCGGTGGCCGAACGCAATTCCGTTCTCGACAGGTGCATGTGTGCGATGTCGACCGAAAAGGCGACCGTGGCGAGAAACCCGATCAGCATCACGAGGATTAATACCAGCATCGCACCGCGGCGTTGCCGGCGACGCGTCAATCGGTGCTTGACCATGGGATGGAAACGATTTGGATTATCAGGTTTATCAGTGGGATGGGGCACGGTTGGTCTATTCCTTCAACATCACGACGCGGGCGACCAGTGTTCGGTTGGTGACAAATTCGCCCGCGATCGGACTGTTGGTTCGTGTCGGGGCCGAGACTTCACAGACGACTTGTTCGCCACGTTGCAACTCGTCCACGCCGGTGGGAAATCGAATCTCGAAGTCATTGACGCGTCGGGATTCCAGGATCGCCGAGGCACGCGCGTCCGCTTCCGCTTCCGAGCCGCCTGACTGCGAGGCTTCTCGAGCGGCCTCGTAACAGGCGACGCTGAGGGACTGTTTGAGAAAGATGAAGCTGGACGCCTCAATCGATCCGAAAACCAGCAACACGATCACGGGCAAGCAAACCGCGAATTCAACCGCAGCAACCCCGTCTCGTTTCCGGCGACCACTTCGCACGCCGAGAATCGAACTGCGTTTGAAGGGGTTATGCATTGGACGGTTCCCTCCCTGTCTCGTCGGTGTCGGACTCCACCGGGTTCGGTTGACCGTCGGCGTCGCGGAGCCGCATGACGTCGTTGAAGTGGCACGCCATCTCTTGCCAAAAATCGTTGTCGCGGAATTTCAGCGGGGCAACCGCGCGACCGGCCTTGATGTCCTTGAGCGTGTTGCGCAATCGCAGGATCGGGCCGGCAAAGCGATGGCTCAGCTTCAACGTGTCCCAGACAAACGCCGGGATCAACGCGACCGTGATCACGAAGAACGGCAAGAACCGACGAATGGTGTCGCCGAATGTCTGTCCCCAATCGGCATCGGGTTGCTCAAACAACCGAATCCAGAACGTCAGTGCGATCGTGTTGCAAACAAAGAACACAACCCAGTGCAACGCCACACGGCGGACCAGGCTGCCCTGGACCTCCGAATCAACAAGCGTTCTGCTGCGTTTAGCGGGAATTGTAGCCATCGTCCTATCTGATTGATTCGTGGTTGACCGGTGGCCCGCGGACTCTCGCAGGCACGCCCTTGTGCTCCGTCAGCTTCGAACTGAGGGGGGCCGGGGAAAACGGCCCCTTTTCCGCTCAACCCTCGCAACCCGAAACTTCAAAGTTGGCAAAGCACTAGGAAAACCGTAGGCCACGAATTAGGCCATCAGCGGGGACTTTTTAACTCTCATCGGGAATTGGCCGACCGTGCGGGTCTTCGACCGGTGTGTCGGTCTCTTTGGCCAGCTCGTCGCGCAGATTGCGGTCGGTGAAGTGCTCGAATCGTTCCGCCTGGTCATGAATCCTCTCGGCACCGCTGCCGGCCCGGTCGACCAGGTATTGTTCCCACAATCGGTGTGACCGGACCAACCGTTGTCCCCGTTCGCGTCCGACGTGGGTCAATTGCAATCGATCGTCCTGATCGGCGACTTCACCGCGCCGGCGGAGCATCGCCAGGGCGGTCTTCATGGACCAGTTGGAAGCGAACAATTCTCCGGCCAACCAGGTCGCCGTGGGCGGTGGCTGTTCCAGTTCTTCGCCCCGAAACAGCGACGCGACGATGTCATCGCAGAGGATGCGAAGCGACAACAATTGGCGTCGGACCAATTTCACCAACACGCCGTGCCTGGGGCCGAGCGTTGCGGCCGCAAAGAACAGACCGCCGGCGGCAACCGCGATCATGCCCGACGTCGTCGTGCTGCGGTACCCCATCCAGGCCGGAACGCTGAGCGCCAAAACATGGCCGAGAACCGCCGACACGATCGCCAACGCGACGCTGATCGCAATCATCACGCCCAACCGATCGGTCAACATGTAAGCCGCCGCGGCGGGCACGATGAACATCGCGACCACCAAAATGCTGCCCACACTTTCGAAGCACGCGACCGCCGTCACCGAGACGAGAATCATCAACCCGTAGTGCATCCACTTGGACGAAAAACCCATCGTCGTCGCCAGCGCCGGATCGAACGAGGTCAAACGCAGTTCCTTGAAAAAGAGCAAGACAAACAACGCGTTGACCACAGTCACCACGGCAAGGACGACCGCCGCTCGGGGCACGTCGCGACCGCCGACCGAGACTGTATCGAGCGGCGTCAACTCGATCGATCCGTACAACACACAATTCGGATCCAAGTCCACCGCGTCGGCGGTTTGGACCAAAATCACCAACCCCAGCGCAAACAGGGACGTGAACACGACGCCCATCGAAGCGCCTTCGTCGACACCCCCCGCGCCGCGAATCCATTCGGTAAACACAGCCGTCAACAGGCCAACGATCACGGCACCGACAAACATCGCCGGACTGCTGCGGGTCTGGGTCAATAAAAAAGCCACCGCGATCCCCGGCAGCACGGCGTGCGTGATCGCGTCGCCCAACATGCTCATCTTGCGGAGCACCAAGAAATTGCCCAGCAGCGATGACGCGACGGCCGCCAGGCTGCCGATCACCACGATCCAGCCGTCCAGACCCCAGCTCCACGAAAAACCGAGAGGAAGCAACTGTCCGATCCATGCAACGAGCGGTTCGCCGGTCATCACTGAGGTCCCCCCGAAGCGTCGCGTTGTGGCTTCGAGTCGGCGTGCCCGTCGGCGTCGACTCCCTGGACGTCCAGTGTTTCGCCGGAGCCCAGTGTTTCGCCGGAGCCCAGGGTTTCGCCTGTGCCGAGTGGTCCGTGAGGGCTTTGCGGCACCGGGATCGTCATGCCCTGTTCATCCAACAAGTCCTCCAGTTGGTCGATCACTTCCGGTGCCAACACGTGTGCGATCTTGTCGGCGTCGCGGTCCACGTTGGCCGTCGCGACGTCTGCGTAGGCGATCAGATACATTTCCCACAAGCGGTGTTGACGGGTTAGCCGTGCCGCCTCGGTGAATCCGGCTTGGGTCAATTTGCAGGCACCGTCTTGGATCCGCAGCAACTCGTCTTCGACCGCCCGCTCGATCGCCCGGCTCAAGCGTCGCCGCGACCAGCTTCGCATCGAAAGCAACTTGTCAAGACTGACAGAAATGCGTCGGTTGGTGCGCTCGGCCAGCCCCGCGTGGTCGGGCCCGCCGGATGATTTTTCGAGTTGTTCATACATTGCCCGCAGCAAATGCTGGCGATCGATTCGACGGTTCAGCCGCATCCGGCGGATCAAGCGAATGATCACGCCGCGTCGCGTTCCCAGCATCATGCTGACGAAGAAAAACACCGAACACACCAGGACGATCATCGCACCGGAGGGGAGTCCCGGGAATAACGCGCTGACCAATCCACCGACGATGCTGCCGCCGGTCCCCAGCACCGCCGCCCAGAGCATCATCCGCCACATCGTTTCGGTCCAGAACCGCGCCGCCGCCGCCGGAATCACCAACAACGCGATCATCAGCACCAATCCCACCGCCTGCAGACCGACGATCGTCACCAGGACCACCATCGTCATCAAGCCGGCATCGAGCGCGATCATGGGAAACCCCTGCGCCCCCGCAAACCCTTCGTCAAAACACAGCAGTTTGAGTTCTTTGAACAGAAACAGGCAACCGGCGATCACGATCAGCGAAGTGATGGCGATCAATCGCGCATCGGCCGCCCGCATCGAAGCGGTCTTGCCATAGATAAAACCTTCTAAACCCGCCGCGTGTCCCGTGTCCATTTGCTGGATCACACCCAACAGCGCGACGCCGGCACCAAAAAAGACACTGAGCACGATGCCCAGCGCCGCGTCTTCCTTCAGCCGTGTTTGGTTGCGGATCACCAGAATCACCGCAACACCCAGCAATCCGCTGGCGGTCGCACCGACCAGCAACCACGGCAAGGATTTTTCGTCTCCGCCGAACCAATTGGCGGCGATGAACGCGATCGCGATCCCCGGCAAACTGGCGTGGCTGAGCGCATCGCCCATCAAGGCACGCTTGCGCAACAGCGTAAAACTGCCGACCAAACCCGAGGCCCCGCCGAGCACCGCGACGCCGAAGATCACGATCCGCGTGTTGTAATCCTTCATCAACAACACGCGGCCCCATTGCGAATCGGTCCACTGAAACGCGGCGGATTGCGAGGACGCCTCCGGCGACGGCCTGCCCCGCGCGTGACAGACGGTCGCCGAAACCGTCAGCAAGGCCAGCAACCACAGGCCACGAGACAGCCGCAAACCCCGATCGCACGAAGCGATCCCGGCCAATGCGTTCCTCCTGCTCGTCTTCGTATGCCACATCGTTGCGTCACCCAATCCAAATCTCAAATCTCATATCTCAAATCTCTGAGCTAACCACTAACAGCTAACAGCTAACCACTCAACGCGAGCGTTCCCGTCGCCGCATTGCCTCGGTGACTTCGTCCAAGAGCGTCAATCGTCCTCCGTAGGTCTTTTGCAGATTGTCTTGCGTGAAGGTTTGCGAGACCGGGCCTTGTGCGACGACGCGCATGTTCAACAGCACGACGTGGTCGAAGTACTCCGGAACGGTTTGCAGGTCGTGGTGGATCACCGCCGCGGTCTTACCGCGTTCCTTCAAGTCTCGCAGGATTTCGACGATCGCCCGTTCGGTAGCGGCGTCGACGGCGGCGAAGGGTTCGTCCATCAGGTACAAGTCGGCGTCTTGCACCAGGGCGCGTGCCAAGAACGTGCGTTGCTGTTGGCCGCCGGAAAGTTGGCTGATTTGACGATCCGCCAAGTCACCGATCCCGACCCGGCCGAGCGCATCGCGGGCCTGTTCGCGATGTTTCTTACGAACCGGTCGGCACCAACCGATTTGGTCGTACAGCCCCATCGCGACGACATCCAGGGCGCTGACCGGGAACTGCCAGTCGACACTTTCACGCTGCGGCACGTAACCGACCCGGTGCCGGTTTTCTCGATAGGTATCGCCGAACACACGGACGCGACCGGATGCCCGCGGGATCAGATCCATCACGGCTTTGAGCAAGGTGCTTTTGCCGGCACCGTTGGGGCCGACGATTCCGATCAATTGGCCGGCGGGAAGGTCGAAGCCGACATCCCAGATCACCGGCTTGCGATGGTAAGCCACGGTCAGATCATAGACCGACAACGGCACCTCGGCGCCCGTTCCATCGTCCCGGGCCGCCGTCGGCAGGTTCGCGTCATCATTTCGTTCTGGTGGGTTCAGCATGGTTGGATTCGGCCGCCGCTGGCGAGACGCCGTTAATGTTTCGTTTGGCCGCTCAGCTTGCCTTGAAATCCGCCGGGATCTGCTTGGCCGCCGAGCGCGCGTGCGGTGGTCGTCAAGTTGTGATCCAACATGCCGATGTAGGTTCCTTCGTAGGTGCCTTCGCGCCCCATCGCGTCACTAAATAAGGTGCCGCCTTTTGTCACCGTGTGCCCTTGGCTCGCCGCGCCTTCGATCAAGGCCTCGACATTTTTCGGCGACACGCTGCTTTCGACGAAGACGGCTTTGACGTTGCGACGGATCAACAAATCAACCAGCGCGTTGATCTGTTGCAGACCGGCTTCGGACTCCGTTGAGATTCCCTGGATGCCCCGTACGTCCAGTCCGTAGGCGCGTCCGAAATAATTGAACGCATCATGGGACGTGATCAGCAAGCGACTCTCTTCGGGGATGGTGGCGATGACCCGCAGCCCATAGTCGTGCAACTGCTCCAACTCGGTTCGATACGCCGCGGCGTTCTCCGCAAATTGGTCTCCGTGCTCGGGCGCCAACTCGGTCAATTTCTCGCGGATCAAGTCCACGCATTGGCTCCACATCGAGACGTCGTTCCAGACATGGGGGTCGCCGTGCGCCTCGCTTCCGTCAGTGGGTTGACTGGCGTCACCGGACATCAAGCGACTGCGGTCGATCGCGTCGGTCACCGCGAACACCGGTTTGCGGCGTCCCACTTTCTTAAGGGTGTCGGCCATCTTTCCTTCCAGCATCAAACCGCAATAGAAGACGGCGTCGGACTCCATGATGTCCTGGACGTCATCACGCGTCGGCATGTAGAGATGGGGGTCGACCCCGGCGCCGCAGATCTGTGTCACTTCGATCCGATCGCCGCCCACGTTGCGGACTAAATCGCCGACCATCCCGACGGTCACCACCACCTGCAACTTCTCCACGGCGCCGGTTCCGGCACCGCCTGGCGCCCCGGTCGGCTTGCCGGAACCGCATCCGATGCTCAATCCGGCGACCATCAAAAGACCAATTTGGCAGAATTTCATGAACTTTTTTCCTTGGCTTGTCTTCGACTTGCGGACCGCAATCTATGTCCATTGTGGCGCCAAGCCCAGCGGAGGAAACGAACAAAAACCGCTCAATGACGGGCGGAACGGCTGCTTTGCCCCCCACCTTTCGCCTGCCCCAGCCACGGAGGTGGACAGAATATCACCCATATTTTTGGGTATCCACTTGTAATCCCCGAAAGAATCACTCCCAAGCTACTTGGAAATCGTGTTACACTTATCGCGTGTGCGGACGACGGTTGTCGTTGTCCGGCTAGATCGAAGACCGAGACTCTCAGAACGAAATGGACGCCTATTGTGCGTCGCGGACAGCTCCGAGTGATGAGGCCTTCCGGAATTTGGAGCTGTAGTAGCGATGAAGATGTATGTGGGAAATCTGGCTTGGGCCGTAACGACGGAAAAGCTGGAAGAGATTTTTGGCCAGTACGGTCAGGTCGATGATGCGATCGTGTTGACCGATCGCGAGACTGGTCGAAGCCGTGGCTTCGGCTTTGTGACGATGCCCGACGAGGCTGCCAAGGAAGCAATCGATGCTCTCGACGGACAAGACTTTGAAGGTCGACCGCTGCGGGTCAACGAAGCCCAAGAGCGAGCGCCGCGTGGCGGCGGTGGTGGCGGCGGCGGTGGTTACCGTGGCGGCGGCGGCGGCGGTGGAAACCGTGGCGGCGGCGGCGGCGGCGGCGGTGGAGGTTACGGCGGTGGCGGTGGCGGAGGCCGCGGCGGCTGGTAAGTCACCTTGAGCCATCGTGCTTAAGTCATGTGGGTCGTTGCCGGCCCACACTCAACGAATTCATGAACGCGACCCGAGTCTGCACAGACCGGGTCGCGTTTGTTTTTGGCCCCGCCTTTGATCGCGGTGACGAGCGGCTTTCGACGCGACTCATGTTTCCCCGCGCGCTTCGGTCTTGCTCCGTCTGGTCTGCGCACCGACCGTGTTGCTATGCTTGTTTCATGTTCGCATGGCTAAAAAAGATCGTCACCCGTTCCAAGCCCTCCGCCGCACCATCACAGGGCACGCGTGTTCCGCCGGCAGACGATCTGCGGCAGACGCTGCAGGTCGCCACGGTCTGGCAGGTCGTCGATCGATTCTTGACCCAGAATCCCGCGCCGACGCCGTTTGGTGTCCACGCATTGGTCGATGCCGGTGCCGCCAACTTGCTGGATCCTTCCGAGTTGATTCAGGTGTGCGAAAAGATTCAGGAGCACGGCTACCAGTATCCGATCAATCCGACATTGATCCAGGAATTGAAACCATCCGAGCTGTTGGAGTTCTTGCGTTGGCACGGACAGAACGGTGTGGAGCGAGAGTATTACGCCAACGAGATGACGCTCCGTGAACTGATCCAGCGGTTTCGCGCCGACCAGTAAGCGTCAGCGGCCCGTCGCGACCAGGATCCCGTTTTTCAGCAGCGAGCGCACCATGGCAGTGCCCTGTTTCCGCCCGGTCTCGATCGCCAGTCCCACTTGGTTGGCGAACCGGTCCAGGCACTCCAAGACGGGCCGGCTGCCGTCAAACATTTCGAGCAACGTGCGCACGTATTCGTCGATGCCGATCGAGACGGGTAATCCATCGTCGAGGTGGAGCACGATCGAGTCGCGTTGCCAACGAAATTCTTTCCAGTGCGACGTCTCGACCTGACGCAAGCCATTGGCAACGGTCAATCGGCTGGACAGCAACGCGTCGCTGTCGTCACTCAGTGCCAGATCTCGATTGGAGAAACCGCGGGCGATTGCGTCGCCGATCGGTTGGCGGATGGGTTTGGTCAATTGTGTCACGTCGAACCAATTCTTGCCGCTTCGACGGCGGATGAAGAGAAAGCCGCCTTGGATGGCTTCGACCCGCTGCTCGTGAAAGTAGTTTTCCCACGTCGCCTGTTGTGCTGCCAATTCCGCTTCGTCGGAAATCGTTTGGGCCAAAGTGTTGCGGGCATAGCTGGCCGGCAGTTGTCGATTGGCCGGCAGGATCCAGACATCGCAACCGGAATCTGCCAGCCAGCCGCGGAGTCGATCTTGCCAGTCCTGGCCTTGCACTTCGACCCATTCACAGATCGTTTGCAGGATGCCGCCTTCTTCCAGGTGGTCGGCCGCTTGCGAAAGCATCTGCCGGACAAATCCGTCCAATGCGATGGGGTTGAATCGATACGTCGTCATCGCGTCGGGCGAAATGACGAACGGCGGATTGGCAAGGATCAGGTTGAATCGTTCGCCTTTCACCGCGTCGAAGAGTTCCCCCGTCACGGCGCGTAAATTTTCGAAACCGTTCAGCGCGGCGTTGAAGCGGGCGAACGCTGCTGCCCTCGGATTCAAGTCGGACGCTACGACGGTTTCACTGTGTGGGCAGGACAGGACGCCGTGCAGCGCGAACCCGCTGCACAGGTCGAGCGTTTTGCCGACGCTTTGGCGTATCGCAACAGCATTGAGGTGCAGTGCCGCGTCGCAAAGCGCCGGCACGAATTGTTCCTCGTCCTGGTATTCGATCCGCTGCAGATCGGAGGCCAGCAATGCCGTGCCGACGGGGGTGACGAGGGCGGTCGGGCGGTAATCGGTTCCGTCTTCGATCAGCAAGCCGCACTGCAGGCACAAGCGAATGAAGCCATCGGGCAGCAGTGCGTTTGCCGTCTCGGTATCGACCGCCGTCCCCAGGAAAAACGCTTTGGCCAGAACATCCAACGGCGTTCCATTCTGGTCCAGTCTCGCCCCCAGTGTTGCCGGCAGTCGGTCGCTCGGCGGCGGCACCAGCAATCCGAAACGCTCCTCCAGTCGGGGCGAGGTATAGCCGGCGGCTTGGCAAACGTCACGAAAGAGCTTCGCTTCCTCCGCTCCCAGGGGAGTCGGCGTATTATCGGAGAACACGGGATCAGAGTCCTTCAGGGGTGATGGCGAATCGATATCAATCAGTTGAGTATCAATCGGTTGAGTTTCGTGTGGCGGTGAACAGGTATCCGGTCACGCTGTCGTGGCCTTCTTTGCGGACTTCCGTTTCGGTGCACGCGTTGACGGTGAACCCGCGTGCTTGCAGCCAATTGCGAATGCAAGCCTCGGTGTGTTGGTAGCGGCCGCTCGTTCCCAGTCGAAAATGATCGGGATCGTCTGGTGCCGTTTCCGATTCCAGTTTTTCGATGCTAAACACCAACGCTCCGCCGGCCCGGATTGCGGCCGCAGCGGCGTCAAAGGTCGGACGCAAGTCACCGATGTAAATCAGGGTGTCGGCCGAGACGATCAAATCGAAAGGCTCGGAGCAGT
The DNA here is from genome assembly GCF_041595215.1 of Stieleria sp. Taxonomy (NCBI): domain Bacteria; kingdom Pseudomonadati; phylum Planctomycetota; class Planctomycetia; order Pirellulales; family Pirellulaceae; genus Stieleria; species Stieleria sp. The sequence goes on from NZ_JBFHKV010000001.1 coordinate 24,158, forward strand.
CGATCAGGTATTGCGTCAGTTCCGCCTCGACCAATTCGTCATACTGGTGTCGTTCTTTCGCCTTGGCCAGCATCATCGGCGACAGGTCCACGCCGACGAGATGGCTTGCCAAATCTCTCAGGTACGGGCCGCAGAGTCCGGTGCCGCAGCCCAGGTCAACGATTCGCAGCGTGCCGCGATCTTCATCAGCGACAAGCGAGTCGGCGATCTTTCCCAATCGTTCGGGGACGCAGTAGTCGAGTCTGGAAAGCAGCGAGTCAAACGTATCGGCGAATCCATCAAACGTCTGTTTGACATAGTCCTGTGAAGCTCGCTCGGGAACGTTCTCGGGAACGCCACAGACCAGAATAAAGTGCTCCGCAATGGGGTTTCCCGGATCCATCGCCAGCCATTGTTGATAGACTTCCAAGGCTTCGTCGAGACGCCCGGCAAGCCGCAATGCTCTTCCCAGTCCGTCTCGGGGCGCGACGTACTCGGTGGAGATCGCGATTGACTTCTGGTAGGCTTCGACGGCGTCATCCAGGCGGCCAAGCTTCTCAAGTGCTGCACCCAGCGAGTGCCATGCCGTTGCGTCCTCAGGACTTAACTCGGTGGCTCGGGTGTACGCGGTATAGGCGTCCAGATGTCGGTGCAGGTAACCGAACACGTGCCCCAAATGCAAGTGCGACTGGGCGTCGTCGGGAGCGAAATGGATCGCCCGCTCGAAGGCATCCATGGCCTCTTCGTACCGCTCTTCTCGGACCAGCATGTTGCCGAGATTGTTGAGTGCACCTGGCTGATTGGGATTGATCGCGATCGACTGGTTGACCCGTTCAATCGCCAGCGGAGTGTTCCCCAACTGGGCCGCGATGACTCCGAGCAATTGCATCGCGTCGGTCTGCTTCGGATCGAGTTCTAAAACTTGCTTGTAAAGAGATTCCGAGCGGGTCAAATCCCCATCGCGATGCGACGCGATGGCCTGTTTCAGCAATTCTTTTGATGCGGTCGATGCCTCACTCGCCATGATGTTGGTTTTCCGCCGGATGGAATTTTGGACAAAGCAACAAAAACTGCACCGCCCGTTTGTCGCAGGCGGTCTTCGGAAAAACGAGTTTAGCGGACGACGGCAATCAGGCCCAGCGGCACATCGGCTAACCCACCGGTGTGACACCGTGATCGCCGCTTGTTTGCATCTGTTGTCTTGCAGCTGTTGCTTTGCAGCCATGCGATCGCTCCGGCCGCACCTCTGTAGGCAGCGGGTCAGCGAACCCTTACCATGAACGACGGACGCCATTGATCTGTCCGACTGCTTCGCATTTATCTTTTGATCCGCACCATGTCGCGCCCCGATCGTTCGCTCCATCGACCGTCGCAATCTGCCGACATGCGACCACCAGGTGGCGCCCAGGCCAGGCCGGGACCGTTTCGGTCGCATGGGGCGCCCCAATGTGTCGTCTGCGGGAATTTGTTGACGGTTTCCGAGCAGGCGGTCGGGAACAGCTGCTCGCGCGTCGAATGCAAAACGCATCAGGTGCGGCAGCAAGCACAGGCAGACATTCGTCACCGAAAAAAGTTGCGTGATCGAGTCGTGATGGCCGAGCAAGCGCTCGTTCAATCGGATTCGATTCCCGCCCGGGGTGATCGGCGACTCGGTGTGCTGCCCTCCAATCAGCGTCGGCTGGTCGGAATTTCCAAGCGACAGCTGCGCCCGTTCATCGATCGTTTGATGGGCGTCATCAGCCGGGCGGCCGCCATCCGCTTCGGCAAAGCGACATTGGAAGATGACGGTGCCGGCAACCAAACACCCGCCGACTTGTCGCCTTCCCAGCTCGCAATCCTGGGCAACGGATGTGCGGTGTGTCGCGGCCACTGTTGTTTCCAAGGCCGCGGCCACGCGTTCATTCATGTGGAGACTGTACTCGGATACATGCAGCGTCATCCGGACCAGCGACCGCGTGATGTCTTGGACGCTTACGTGTCTCGCATCGGTCCCAAAGCCTACGAGGATTCCTGCGTCTACCATGCCGAGACCGGATGCACATTGCCACGAGACATGCGATCCACGGTCTGTAACGGCTATCTTTGCAAAGGCCTCGACGAGATCCTCGACCAGTTGCAGGATTCATCACCGGAGGTTTTTGTGATTTCCGTCAGCGACTACGATCGAGATGATCCCGGTGATTCATCCTGCCCGTCCACCCGGGTGGCTGTCATTGACGCACAAAACGTGACACGCTATTCGTTCGTGGAATCAGCCGAGCGCGGCGACGACGACAACATCACATCCTCAGAGGCTTGAACAACGTGCCGGTTTGCACCAAAACCATCATGCAACGCGGCGGTCGGGAGTTGATCGAATTGCTCACCCATTGTGTGTTTTCGTTTAACACCGACGTCCTGTTTTTGTATTGCGTTGGCGAATACCAGCTGCGTCCCCAAGCGGTCAGCGCGATCGCGATTTACGACGTGTTCTGTGCCCCGACAGCTCCCGCGCGTATCAGCGACCTGTCCCTGATTCCGCCCAAGGATGTGCGGATCGATCAATCGATCGCCCCATTGCGGCAGGCGTTGCAGGCGGCGACCTGCGATCCGCTCCCATCCGAAGGTGTTGCCGACGACGAAAGTGGTGGCGCCGGACAGGATCAACGGCAGGGCGCTGGGCAGGATGCTGTGCAAGATGAATCGACACACCCTGATGGTCCCGCCATCCCGCTTCCGCCCCGTTATCTGTTTGATTCGATCGCGGCGAGCCTGAGTGTTTCGGAACAGGCGAAAATCGCCACGTTGGAAGATTACTACGACCCCAAACGCACGCCCCAAGAGAACTTGCCGGGCGGTGAGCTGACCGCGGCCCAGCGCGCCTTTGTGGATCACGTCTGGATGCCACGGATTCGTCCCTACCTTGTTTCGTCGGGTTTTTGGCGCGTTTCGACCGTCGGTTGAGCACCGATCCCGTTGATTGACTCGAACTCTCCCTTCACACGTCACCCGTCTGCATGGCATCTCGACCCCAACTCCCACCCGTCGCGGACGTCGTTTCGTTGGCCGTTTCGCTCCACCAAGGTGGGCATTTGACGGAAGCCGAAGGGCTTTACCAGCGCGCGTTGGAACGGGAGCCCGAAAACGTCGATGCGCTGCACTTTCTGGGCGTGCTGCGGCACACGCAGGGCAACTCCGACGAGGCGGTGCGGCTGATTCGGCGATCGCTTCGCGGTAATCCCCGCTATCACGGTGCCCGCAACAACTTGGGAAACGTACTGAAAGAGTCCGAACGGTTTGTCGAGGCGGAAGCCGAGTACCGAAAGGTGATCGAGGCGGATCCCAAGCATGCCGATGCGCTCAACAATCTCGGGGCCGTGCTTCGCGCGCTCAAACGGACCGATGAGGCGATCACTTCGTTCGAGGCGGCCATTGAGTTACAGCCTCGACATGCCGACGCTCACCAAAACCTTGGCAATGCGTTGAAGGCCAGCGGGCGACAGGAGGAGGCGTTGGTGGCCTTCCGAAAGGCGGTCGAAATCGATCCGAACCGCAGCACGTCCCACTTGAACTTGGGGCGGGCGCTGTACGCGTTCGGCAGAATCGACGAAGCGATCATCGTCTATCGTCAGTGGCTGGCGATTGACCCCGACAATCCGATCGCCAAGCACATGCTGGCTGCGTGCGAGGGAAAAGAGATTCCCGACCGCTGTTCCGAAGCCTTTGTCCGAGAATCGTTTGATGTGTTTGCGTCCAGTTTCGACGAAGTGCTGGAAAGGTTGGACTATCGGGCACCGGCCCAGATTGCCGACGCACTCTCGGATGTCGCGAGCCCGCAGGGAAACATGCAGGTGCTCGATGCCGGTTGTGGAACCGGGTTGTGCGGCGAGGATTTGCGATCCTACGCGAAGCGGCTGGTCGGAATCGATCTGTCCCCCAAAATGATGGTCAAGGCGGCGGCGCGCGGTGTGTATGATGAATTGATCGAGGCCGACTTGGTGGAGTACTTGTCCGAACACGCCGACCAATACGATCTGATCGTCTCGTGCGACACCCTGATCTATTTTGGAGCACTCGAAGAGGCGATCGGCGCGGCGGCCAAGGCGTTGCGTCCGGGAGGGATGCTGTTGTTCACCGTCGAAAGTCTTTCCGATGCAGACGACGTGCCGCCCTATCGACTCAATCCCCACGGCAGATACAGCCATCGGCAAGATTATCTCACCGATTGCATCAATGGAGCCTCACTCGGCGTTCGCGCGATTGAGCCGGTGACCCTTCGTCTGGAACTGAAACGCCCCGTCCACGGTTTCGCGGTGACAGCGGTCAAAGAAAACTGAACGTGATGCACGGAAACGGGCCTGTCGACTGAATCGATATTCCGTCTCCACACGGGAGGATTGGCCCGGCGGCACGCCATCGTGGAAGCAGCGGGCTGCACGTCGCAGTCTGGTGCTGCAGTCCTCTGATACTGTACAATCCGGCCACTACAGATTGTCCCTGCTCTGGCGCATTGAGATTAGCTGAATTATGAGTCCGTCCCAGATCAACCGCGGGATTGCAGTCACCACACAGGCCGGGCTGGACAAGCTGCTGTTCCATCGCATGTCTGCCTTCGAACGGCTGGGAAGTCCGTTTGAGTTTTCGTTGGATCTCTTGTCGACCGATCACAACATCGTCCTCGATGACCTGCTCGGCACACCGGCTTGCGTCTCGGTGTTGCGTCCGAATGGTTCGACGCGTCACTTCCACGGGCTGATCAACCGTTTTTCGTGGGCGGGAAGCGACGGTGAATTCTCGGTGTACCGCGCCACCTTGGTGCCTTGGCTGTGGTTCTTGACTCGTAACACCAACTGCCGAATCTTTCAGGAAAAGACGGTCCCGGAGATCATCACGACCGTGTTTCGCGATCATGGGTTCACCGACTATGTCGAACGGTTCGGTGAAACCTATCAACGATGGAACTATTGCGTTCAGTACCGCGAATCCGATTTCGATTTCGTCAATCGATTGATGGAACAGGAAGGGATCTACTATTACTTCACACACGAGGAATCAAAGCACGAAATGGTTTTGGCCGATGGTGTCTCGGCGCATTCGCCGGCCAACGGCTACGCGACCGTGCCGTTTTTTCCACCCGATGAAGGGCGGTTGCGGGAAATCGAGCACGTCCATCATTGGTCTGTGTGCAAAGAGGTCCAAACCGGTGCGTATGTCCTCAACGACTATAATTTCGAAAGCCCCAGGGCAGAACTGTTGGCGACGTCAAAGACGTCTCTCAAGCACGACATGTCGAAGTTTGAGATGTTTGACTACCCCGGTGAATACACCAAAGCGGCAGACGGAACGAGCTACTCTCAGCGACGCATCGAAGAACAAGAGGCCAGATTCGAACGAGTGAGAGGCAATTCCAACGTCCTCGGTTTTGAAACCGGATCGTTGTTCACCCTGGCCGGTCATTTTCGCGGCGATCAAAACGAGGAGTATTTGACGGTTGCGACCAATCTGGAATTGAGCACGAGCGACTACGGGTCGGGAGAATCCGAAGCCGGAATCTTGCCCGAATGCTCGTTCGAGGCGATCAAGAGTAGTCAAGTCTTTCGCTCGCAGCGCCAAACGCCCTTGCCCAGGATTCGTGGCCCGCAGACGGCGGTTGTGGTTGGGAAACAGGGCGAGGAGATCTACACCGACAAGTACGGACGCGTCAAAGTTCAATTCCATTGGGATCGCGAGGGGAAATTAGACGAAAATAGTTCCTGCTGGGTCCGTGTCGCCCAATCCTGGGCCGGCAAACGCTGGGGTTCGATTCACATTCCGCGAGTCGGCCAGGAAGTGATTGTCGAATTTCTCGAAGGCGATCCCGACCGGCCGATCATCACCGGTCGGGTTTACAACGCCGATGAGATGCCGCCTTACAAGTTGCCGGACAACCGGACCCAAAGCGGCATCAAGACCCATAGTTCGTCCGATGCGACCGACCAAAACTTCAACGAGCTTCGCTTCGAAGACAAGAAGGGCGAAGAACAGGTCTACTTTCACGCCGAAAAAGATTTTGAACGAGTCGTCGAAAACAACGACACCCTAAAAGTCGGTTTCGAAAAGAAAGACGATGGCGATCAGCTGATCGAAATTTTCAACAACCAAAAAGTCGTGATCGGTGACGCCAGCGCCAAAGACGGCAGCCAGACCATCACGATCCTCAAGAACTTTACCCAAACGGTCAGCAAGGGTGACGCGACGATCGCCATCGAAAAAGGAAAACGCTCGACAACCATCTATGGCGATGAAGCGCTGACGATCAAGACCGGCAATCGCACCTCGGTGGTCACCACGGGTGACGACTCATTGCAGGTCAAATCAGGTGCACACAAGACCGAAGCGGCGAAGTCGATCCTGCTGAAAGTCGGAGGAAGCAGCATCAAGATCGACAACTCGGGCATCACGATCAAGGCGCCTCAGGTACTGGTCCAAGGTAATGCGTCGGCGACCCTCAAAGCTCCCATGGCAAGCGTCTCCGGCAGCATGGTGACTGTGAAGGGTAGCCTGGTGCAAATTAACTGATCCGCCCCGCACATTTGTCTCGTCGTCCATCCGCTTCCCAGTCCTCGATCCACCTTCTTTCTTTCCGGATCTCTAGTCATGAGAGTCATTCTTCAGGTCACCGCAGGACCGGCACTGGGTCGCCAAATCCCGCTGCAGTCCGGCGAACGGGCACGGTTCGGAAGGAGTGACGTTGCCGATGTCTGTTTTCCAGAAGATGGAGAGATGGCCGAAGTGCATTTCGAACTGGACTGTCAATCCGAACAATGCCTGGTTCGCGATCTGTCGGGTTCCGCCGGGACATTCGTCAATAACGAACCCGTCACAGAAGCGTCGATCGACGACGGCGATCAGATCGTCGCCGGGCAAACGATGCTTCGAACCGTGGTCAAGGAACGCCCCGGCGGTCCAAAGCACACGCCCGACGAGCCACCGACCGAGGAGCCGGTCGAGCCGAAACGCTCCGCCGTCGAACTGTGTCAAATGACCGACCTGGAGGAAGAGTCGTTGCAGCTCTTTCGTCCCAGTCATTCGCCGGAAGAGTTTTTTCAGGTTCTGACGGAGAACAACCTGTTTGCCGACGCGATCCGAATCCTCTCGCTGTACCTCCCCAAGCGACAAGCCATTTATTGGGCGTATCGGGCCGTCGACGAAGTCTTTCCACGAGAGTTGACCAGCGAGGAGCGAGCCGCGCTCGACGTGACGCTGGCGTGGTTGAAGGATCCCAGCGAAGAAAACCGCCGCGCGGCGATGGCGATTGCCGAAAAACTTGAATTCGCCAACGCCGCCAGTTTGGTCGCCGCGGCGGCGTGTTGGAGCGAAGGCAGTATGGCGCCGGCTGAGTTCGAAGAAGTCCCGCCGGATCCGAAACTGACTGCTCAAATGGCCGCCGCTGCGATGTCGATGACCGCGACCACCGGCGAGGTGCCATCGATCAATGATCGCTTCCGTAAAATGACCGAGATCGGAAAAGAGTTTCTCGCCGGTGACGTGGAGTTGCCCGCATAGCGGCCGGACTCATCGGTCAGCCCCACATCATTCAGCCTTACATCATTCAGCCATCCTTCCCCACGATCACCGAGATCTGAATCACCAGGCACCGGCCGCCAAACTTTCCGCAAGCGGCGTTTCTTGCCCGGACTCTTGATTGTGATCCGGTTCCACTTCAATCGTGATCGTCTGGCTGAGCGACTGCTTGGGAAGGGATTCTCCTGGCAACCCGTCCGTTGCCCCGCTCGGGTCACGGATCTGGTACTGAAAACCGGACAGCGTGACCTGGACGGTCCGCGAGATCACGGCCACTTCAGCGACTTCGGCATCCTGCTCCGGATCCGTCGCCTCGGCGCTGTCGCTCGGCACGTCATCGCTGTCGCTCGGTACATCGGCGCTGTCGCTAGGCACATCGGCGGTGGATGATTCGACTCGGTAGGCCAACGCGGTGATCAACGCCTGAACCGACCTGACGTCGACAGCATCGCTGAATCGGATACTCAATCGATCCGCTGGCCCCTCGGCTGAAACGAGTTCTCCGATCACCTTCGGTTCGGCAAGGTGATGAGCGCGGTGATAAAGCATGGTGCGGCCCTGCCGGGTGTCGGTCACGATGGTTGCGCCCAACAGGTCGGTCATCGGACGAATCGCCAACGCCTCACCGGCAAGCGGTTCACCTTGAATCGTCACGTTCAATTCAGCACCGTCAAAGCGTGCCAACCGACTCGGATCGCTCAGAAACGCAGATCTGCCGATATGCTTGAACGATGCGTTGCGTCGAACCGTGAACTGATCATTCGAAAACGCAAACGCGATCGGATACAGGGGCGCGCCCTCCCAAATCGTCGTTTGACCATTCATCCCGGACGACAACAGGTTTTGGCCGTCGGGCGAAATGGAAATGGAGGTGACGTCACTTTCGGAATTGACTTCACTTTCGGCATCCAGTCGGAACAGTTTTTTGTTCAGCGTAAACAACTCTTTGATCAAGCCGCTCGAAGCGATCGTTTCTGCTACGGCATCGGTTTCTCCTTGCGACGGATCTTTCGCAACGATTGCCTCTAAGATGCGACTGGTGTCCCAGATTCCGATGCCTTTGCCCTGGCCGGTGACCAGTCGTCGTCGGTCGTAGGAAAGCGCGATCGCGGTGGTTCCACTGGCGTCTTCCTGATCCATCTGTGCAAGCAGATTTCCGCGCACATCCCAGAACGCCACGACACGGTCCCCGTCACCGGTCACGATCCAACTGCCGTCGTCGGCATACACGGCCGTCTGCACTTTTCCCGGTTGCCACGTTTCCAACACACGCTGCAAGGTTCCGTCATCCTCGAGTTGCCAAACCGCCGCGCCGCTGTCGGTCCCGGCCAAGATGCGTTTACCATCGGGCGAAAACATCGCGAAATTCAACGCGCGCCGATCATCGTCCGGGGGCGATTGAAGTGGACTGTGCCACTGCTCGGCATCGAACCGCCAAAGTTTCCAGGTTCCATTTCGCTCCGCAGTGATCATACGGTTCGGATCATTCGGATCGAAAAAGGTGGACACGATCGGTCCGTCATGCCGGCCGACCAGGTGAACCGCAGCGCTGGTGTTCTCGCTCCAACGCCCCGCGTCCAGTTCCCAAACGCGTACGTTGCCCTCGCTGTCGCCGACCACCAATCGATTGCTTTGACCGCCCGCGGGATCGTACGAAAAATCGGCTGCAACGATTTTGGATGCGGGGCGAAAGCTCTTCTTGAGTGTCGTAAAACTCAACGGCCGCTGATCATCGGCGGCCAACAGTCGGGCACCCTTGCCGCCGACCACCAGCAGTTCGGTTTGCGGCGCGTCATTGCCCACGATGAACGCGGTTGAGACTTCACCGATTTGCGTTGAACGCATCTCGGCAAAATCAGTGCCCTGATGGTTCCAGGTCCAATAGCCGATCCGATAACGTGAGGGGCGGCTGGTGGCCGACTGGCCGCCGCGCTCCGAGCCTGACTTGGCCGGGAAAAACAGACTCAGCAAAGCCCGATCGGTTCCCGGTACAAATCGCGCGGACCGAACCGTCGGCCGGTTGTCGGTCCAATCGCGATGGCCTGCATCATCGGTGAGCAAGAAGCTGGCTTCCGGTCGAATCTCCTCGCCCTCCAGGCGGAACAGTTCGGCGAGGGGGAAATCGGTGCCTTCCAACGGGGCGTGTCCGACCAGCAGGCGGTCACCACTGGCGGAAACGTCCAAAGCCGTCACCGGTCCCGACCAAGGCAGTTTGTTTTGTTGCGTTCCGTCAGTTGCGTTCCACATGATGACTTCACCATCCACGCCGGCGGTGATCAATGACTGTCCCGATGGCAGAAACGCGGCGCTGCGGATGGCGGAGCGGTGCGCCCGAAAACGGACCAGTTGGCGAGGACGGTTCGATTCGGCGTCGAGCTGGAAAACGAAACAGTGCCCCGAGGAATCGCCGACCATGAACCGCCCTCCATCGGGTGAGAACTTGGTCGTCGTCACATCGGGGATTCGCCGTCGCAGACGATCCATCGCGTCGACGCCGTCGTCGGTTGTCCGAAGCGAGACGGCCGAATAAGTCGCGCCGCGGCGTTTGGTCTCCGCTTCGGCTTGCTGGGCCAACTGAGCACGGGCATAGTCGCCCAGCAGAGCCGTCTTGACCACTTTGCCCTCTGCATCGACATGCCAAAACCATGCCGGCGTCATGTGTTCATCGCTGCCGGTGACTACCAAGGCGTTGCCCTGGTCGTGCTGCCACGCCACGTCCGCGGCGCCTCGATAGCCGGTCCCATCAAGCTTCAGCGTATGCGTCCCGCGGGTGACGTTCCACAGTCGCGTGGTGTTGTCGCCGGCCGAGGTCATCAACCGTTCGCCTTGCTGATCCATCACGCCGGTGGCCGCCAACATGGCGTGCCCTTGGACCAACATCTCTCCGGTCGCGCGGCCGGGGTCTTGGAGATCCCAGACTTCGACCGTGCCGTTGGCGTAGACCGTTGCGATCCAACGTCCGTCGCGGGAATAGATCGACTTGAGCGCACTGGACAGTCCGCGTTCACTCGGTTGGCGGCTCAAGCGAACTTCCGGATCCGGGATCAGATCTCGGGGCATCGAATAATCTTGCCAGGCCCACAGTTTCAAACCGTCGTCGGCCCCCGACAGCACGTATTGACCGTGATTGGAAAACACGCACGACCGGACCCAACGCCCGTGTCCGCTGAGTACTTTGTCCAATTTCCAGCTGTCTTCGGTCGGCCGCCATACCCGCACGGTGTTGTCGTTTCCGCCGGTGACGATGATCTGTTGATCGCCCAGTCGGCCCACCGCGATGCTGCGGATGCTGGCGGTGTGACGATCGCCGGTCGAGCCGATCTCGTCTCGCCGGTTGGCGTCGCCCTGTTTCGCATCGGCCTGTCCTTGCAATCGTTTTTTCAACAGTTCGGTGCCTGCGGCAACCACGTCGGCTTGCGCCGAACTGAGTTTCCAACGCAGCAGGCTACGGTCGTAACCGCCCGAGAGCACGGACTGGCCGTCGGGGCTGAATACGGCGGCGTAGACCGGTCCGTCGTGACCGCGAAAATCGTACAGCTTCTTCGCTTCACTGACGCCACCGGACTTCGGCGTGGTTCGCCAGACTCGGACTCTGCCGTCTTCGCAGGCGGTCACGACCAAGTCATCATTTTGGGGTGAAAGCCTCGCACTCCAAACCTTGGGATCCAAATGGTCCGCCATCACGGAGAGACGTTCACCGGTGATCCGATCCCAAACCACGGCGGTGCGGTCGGCGGCGCTGGTGACGACCTTGGTCGCGTCGCTGGAAAAGGCGACGCTCAACACTTCTGCCTTGTGGCCGTGCAGCAACAGAGGCGTTTGGGCGACTCCAACGGACGTGATTTCCCAGACGCAAACGTCGAAATCGTTTTGTCGCGAATCACCTTCCGAATCTGGTTTGCGAATCCCCGCCGCGGCCAGGTATCGTCCGTCGTCGGAGACCGCCAGGGCGCTAATCTTGTTTCCGAATCGGATCGTCACCGGCTCCGCGTCGTTGTCCAAGCCGTTGATACCCTTCCACACCAACACGTCTCCGAGATCCGTTCCGGCGGCAAGCACGTCGCCGCCGGCTGAACTGGCAACCGCTTCGACATGATCTTTGCCCGTCAGCGTCGCCACCGAGGACGGGCCCCAGCTGTGTTTCAGAATCCCCCATTCGATGTGCCGCAACTGCGACATCACCGGATCGGCATCGGGCTTGGTCGGATCCAATTTATCGAGGATGCGTTCGGCCTTGTCGCGCAGCTTGCGTCGGATCGACTCGGCGGCCAATCCGATTTCGGAGGAATAAGGTGCCTCTTCGGCGCGGCGTTTTTCCAACCGGGCTTCGGCTTCCAATCGCCGAGCTTCCCGTTGTGCCCGGAAGGCTTCGTTTCGAGCGATTTCAGCGTTTTCTTTTTCAGCTTCCGCTTTCGTTTTCAGATTGGTCGCGACCACTTCTTGTTCACGGGCCTTATCTCGTTCGGCTTCCAGCGACTTGGCGTTTTCCAGCGACTCCATGTAGAAGTAAAGCGTCACGACGACGACGGTCAGGATGGCGGCGATCGCCGTTCCCGCCGCAATCTTTGAAAACCATGCCAGGCGTCGTCTCGCCGCCCGCTTGGTTTCCAGCTTGGAAAGCAGATCGCGATGCTCTGGATTCTTCGAATCCAGAACGGAAATCCCCAGTTCATAGTTCTCTTGCGCGAGAGCGTTTTTGGCGTGTTCCAACGTCGACAGTCGCATGCCGATGGCAGCAGCGGTGTTGCCGTCCCACAGTTTCAATGCCTCTTCATAAGCGAACCTGGCGCGGGCGAATTCGTCGCTGCTCTGTTGTTCCTTCGCCCGGGCAAAGTGCTCGTCGGCACTTTCGGACAGCTTGATGCTCTCTCGATGCGATTGGTACTCTCGAATCGCATCTTGCAACTCTTGAACGGACTGGTATCGGTCATCCAGATTGGTCGCCATCGCGCGGCGGGCGATGTCCACCAACTCTCCCGATCGCGTCGTCGGTATGATTTCGTTGGCTGCCGCGGCGAGCAGGGCTTCCCCGGTGTCGCCGGTTTTGGGGTGTGGCGGTGTTCCCGTGACGATCTCATACAGCACCGCGCCCAACAGATAGATGTCGCTGACCACACCCAGCTCGGACGGATTGTGGGCCGCCATCTCGGGCGCCATGTAAGCCGGTGTACCGGCCGGTCCGGTCGCGACCGATGCCCAGGGTTGGTTGGGGTCTTTGGTGATCGAAACCGCGATCCCCCAGTCCATCACCGAGACTTCACCGAACTCGCCGACCATCACGTTGTGTGGCTTGATGTCTCGGTGCAAGAAGTTTCGGTCGTGCGCAAAGGCGATCGCGTCACAGACCTTCATCAGGATTTCCAGATTCTCCTGGATCGTGTTCTCCTGAATGAACTCGTTCCAAGGTCGCCCTTGAACGTGCTTCATCGAATAGAACGGGATCCCGGTCGAATCGCGTCCGAGTTCGTAAATCGGAACGATGTTGGGGTGTTCCAGTTGTCCCGTGACGACGACTTCGGAAATGAATTGGCTCTCGCCCACGCTTCCGGCGCCGGCCAATTCAGGCATCGGAACTTTGACTGCGACGTTACGGTCCAGCGAGGTCTGGCGGGCCGACCAAACACGACCCATGCTGCCTTCGCCGATCACATCGGTCAGTTCGTAATCGCCTTCACTGGCCCCTTTAGCACCGCTTTTTCCCTTGGTGATTTTTCGCGTCGCGATGCTCAGCGTCGGGCTCTCGACCTTCGTTTCGGTCGACGGCTGATGGGAACTGAGCGTGCTCTCTGCGGTAAAGCCTGCTCCTCCGCCGCCGAACGTCGACTCCCACGTGCGTTCAACCCGTCGCCGAAATTGGGGCGACAAACGTCGCGGCTGAATCAACCCTTCGCTGCTGGGAAGCTCCTGCAGCGGGCTGTCGGGCTCAATCGCTGTCGGATCAAACTGACTCGGCGGCGGGATCGCGGTGTCCGGTGCCGAACCCGCCTGTTCCGTATCGGATTCCGCAGTCTCGGCGGTCGGTTTGGGGGCGGTCAAGGGAGAGGAGGCGGCATCGTCGGACGACGCAACCGGTTGTTCGGCCGGGGCATCGGGGATGACCTCTTCGTTGCCGGTGAAGAAGCACGCACAGCTTCCGCAACGCCCATTGGCCTGGTCGCGCTGGCTGCATTCGGAACCACAATAAGAACAGATTAGCGCCATGACGCTGGTCTCCTCGCTGACATGTTATTTCGATCGCGCTCGGGTTGCGCTGACGCGGTGCGCCGCTGCCGTCCCTGACGTCTTGCATCGCGTTTGGCCATCCCCGCGGCCAGCACAATGCCGCCCATTGAGACCACGGGAACGCTGCCCAAGCGTTCGATGCTGCTCAGGTTGGGACGCTCGATTGGCACAGCCTCAGGGATCTCCGGCGGTTCGGCGTCCATTTCCCCGTCGGACTCGGTCGCTTCGCTTTCCTGAACCGGTTGGTCGTCGCTTTGAGATTCAATCGGTTGTCCGTCGCGGATGATGAAGTCCAACACCAGACGTTCCGTTTGACCTTCGATCAAATAGATTCGATAACGATCGTCGGGCAATCGCTTGAACAATTCCGGCAACTGGCTCAGTTCAAATCCCTCGCCCGAATTCGGGTCTTCCAGATCCGGCAGGCTGTACTCTTCGCGTCCCGGCTCGGAATCCCAAAGCTTGACTTCGCCCTCCGACTCGGCACCGAACGAAACGATTCGCAGCACATAGTAGCGCTGGCTGGTCACGACGGCGGAACCGACCGAATTATTGAATTGCAACGGAGGCGTTACGAAAACGATGCGTTGGGTGGCCGGAGTGGTGACGACGATTTGCTCGAAGGTGCGGACAAAATCAACGCTGTCGGCTTCGGGCAACGGCGCCGAGAACGGCAGCAGCGCACCTTCGACCCGCAGCGTGACCGTGGTGGTGAACTCCGGGCGATTGAGCAAGTCGGTCATGTTTTGTCTCAATACGATCGAACCATCAGCGATCGACGTCAGGGAGACGTTCACATTGATGTCACCCTGATTCGGGGCGACGTCGTAGGAGTGTTGAAAGTTCACCCCGACACCACCGGTGC
>NZ_JBFHKV010000002.1:0-32558 GCF_041595215.1 Stieleria sp.
CCAAGCCCAAAATGCAGATTGCCAATAGAGCACCATCCATCCGGCCAGAATCACAGCGTCGATCAGCACCAGCGCCAACCAAAAAACCACCTTCAAATACGTCAAAAAACGACGCGACGGATGAAACACCCGCAGTTCGCCCTGCATTGCACTTGGCAACATCGGCGGCTTGTCGGGAACACGAAACCACTCGACCAAGATTCGCCAAATGCCACGATAAACCCACTCGGCCGACTTCTCGACAACATGACTCATCGATTCGCCTCACGCTGGCTGCGTAACGTTCTCAACTCGTCACGAATCTCTCGCAGCAACTCGGTGCTTGCGCTGTCCGGACCAGCTTCCAAATCGATCTCATCATTCACGTCACGCATTTTTAGATACAGAAAATCTCGTAGCGGTTCAGGGTCCCGAATGCCTTCGATTTTCATCGTGGCTCCTGAAGCGCCCGATGCGGTTTGGATTGGCAATTTGGCCAGCCCCATCCAACGCTCGATAATGTTGCGAGTGACATGAATATCTTGCAGCCGAGCGTAGGTAAGATAGACCTCACGCCGAAAGAAGTAGCCCCAGCACATCGAGACCCCTTGCTCGTCAAAGCGATACTGCAGCGTTTTGAAGCGGATAAACAGAGGCAGAAACACAATCGGAAACCCGATGGTGGTCAGCACCGAAATGATGAAATAGTAAACCAGCAACGAATCGTCAGGCCGCGTGATCGCGGTGGCATCAAACCGAGGCGTTTGTGCGGTGTCGCTAGGATCGAGATCACGATGCATTCACAAATTCTCCGGCTTACTATTTCGCGGGACGCTCGGCGAGATAATCTTGGACGGCGGCAGCCAAGTTTGCCCCGACCGCTCGGTACCCGACGGTGGTGCTGTTAGGAGAATTCCAGACCGTCTCTAAACACAAACTGACCGTATGCGGATTTCCATTCATGCTAACCCAGTTAGAACTAATTTGACGCCAGAGCGGATGATAATTCGCCCCCGTCACCTTCGGCTTGTTGCTCATCGGGATCAACGGTTTCATCTTGCTGATTCTTGCATAAGTCAAATCGATGAAGCGATCACGCAGGCTAAGCATCGGCTCGGATAGCATGTCCCGCGGCAGCACATAAAAGAAACTCGCGTCGCCGGGACCAGGATTGTGGAGATCCAAGAACACATCCATGCGATCTTCCCCGACAAGATCGCCGATCTTTCGCTGCGCCGCCATAATCTCGTTCCAATGAGGTTGTGGAGACCAGTCGCGATTATGGTCATGGGGCACCGCATCCTTGCCGCCATTGCCGGTCGCGGTATTGTCCACATCCATGATCGGGATCAGGAAAATTTCAGCGTGCTGCCGCAACCAAACCGCATTCGCGTCATCGCTGACCAACCATTCGCCAAAGCCCTGTGCCACCCAACTCGAACCACTTTCCCAAGCATGCTGGCGAGCCTGGACCCAAACCCCAAATCGCTTTTTCGTTTCGAGCTCTCCCTCTCGCACATACAACATCGGCACCGGCCGACCCTCTCGCGAACGACATAGTTCGGTGGCTTCGGCATACGATGATTTCGCGGCCATCGCATGCACGAATGCTTCCGCCGTTTCCGGAGTGTAGGGCGGCCCCCAAGCAAGATAAACCGACGCGGCGTCGGGCGTTAGCGTGTAGATCATCCGCTGGCCATCGCGTTGCCCCTCGTCCGTGTGCAGCCAAGTTTCACCATCGATCGAGTAAGTCGCGCGAGCGGGCATCGCCCACGAAGCCGACAAGGGCTTCTGTTTCCCAACCGTAGCGGTTGATCCATGCAGTCGCAGCGTGATCGTCTCGCTCGGCTGGATTCCATCGACGCGAAAGTACCACCAACAAGGCCACCCCCGCTCGGGATCGCCACCGGGCATAAAGCTGATGCTCCGCGTCGCTTCGTCGATCTCAACATCGCCAACCGACGCGCCTTCAAAATCGAACGCGACTGTCAACGGTTCTGCGGCAACGCAGTGGCTCACTTGCATCGTCATTCCAAACAGCACCAATGCAGCAATGCCCCATCGAGCGGTCATTAAGCAAATCGCCGGCAATGCCTCGAGTAACGTCGGACCGAAATTGGCGGAGAGTCGCTGATCGCTCTGCGATCGGAACAGTGGATCGCGGAGCGATTCACGACATTCATTGCTCCCACGTTCATTGGAGCAGCAAGGATTCTCGTTTTCATTTTTGACGGTTGGGGGTAAGCACCAGAAGCGAAGTGCGGTCACCAATGGACGCGTGCCGGTCGCGACGCGGCGGTCTATAGAATACACGATTTCGCTTTCTCGCTTGCTCGGCAGACAGGGACAGGTTCCACTATACCTTGCTGTGACCATCGCAGTGGAGTTCCTTCCCCAATCGCGAGTCCATTCATGAGCACCAATAAAATCATCGACGTTTTCCCGTATCTGCGAGTGCGAAACGCCAACGCGGCCATCGAATTCTACCAAAGCGTCTTTGGTGCAACCGAAGAATTTCGGCTCGCCGAGCCGAGCGGACGCATTGGACATGCTCAACTAAAATTTGGTTCTTACACCGTGATGATATCAGACGAGTATCCTGAATACGGCATCCAAAGCCCCGAGGCGTTTGGCGGATCCGGGGCCTCGATCCATTTGCACGTCGCGGATGTCGACGCGATGACTCAGCGTGCTGTCGATGCCGGCGCAAAACTTGTCATGGCACCGAAAGACCAGTTTTACGGCGAACGAGCAGCTAAAGTACTCGACCCGTTTGGTCATGAGTGGTTACTCGGTTCGGCGATCGAACAGGTTTCTAGCGAAGAGATGCAAAGACGATTTACTGCGATGTTTGAAACATCCGAAGAGTGAGACTCACGCTCCGACTGACTCTTGTCCAACATCCAATTGTCGAGATCGACTACGATGAGTCTCCACAGACACGGATGCTGCAAAGGATCGGTGCAAATGACTTGTATTGAATGAGCTAGCGACCCATGAAACGAGTGAACTACTGCGTTGGCGGTGCTCTGCTGATGTTTGCCAGTGTCGCGATCGCGACGGACCACGATGCCGCTGAAGTCGACGCGGCCCGCCGATCGCTGCCACGCGATGTACTGCTACAGTACCACGATGACAACGGAACCGTTCGACCGGTCAAGTCAGACGCCCAGTGGCAGCGGCGGCGAGATGAAATCATCGCGGCGATGCAAAGCGTGATGGGGACGCTGCCCGTCGAAGATGCACCACGCGAAGCTCCGTCATACCGGGTCATCGAGGAAGTCGATTGTGGGTCGTATCTGCGACGCCAAATCACTTACCAAAGCGAACCACACTGCGAGACGCCCGCCTATCTATGTATTCCCAAAACGTTGTTGCATGGTGACACGAAGGGACCGGCGGTGCTCTGTTTACACCCGACCGACGCCCAGATTGGCTATGGCGTCGTCGTGGGACTCGGTGGAAAAGCGAACCGTCAGTATGCCATCGAACTTGCCGAACGCGGCTTCGTCACGCTGTCGCCCAGCTATCCACTGTTAGCCAATTACCAACCCGACTTGCAGGCTGGTGGTTGGCAAAGTGGAACGCTCAAGGCGGTGTGGGATAATCTCCGCGGGATTGACCTGCTGCAATCACTTCCTTTTGTCGATGACCAACCGATCGGTGCGATCGGCCATTCGCTCGGCGGACACAATGCGGTCTACACGGCGGTGTTTGATCCACGGATCAAGGCAGTCGTTTCCAGCTGTGGACTCGATTCCTACGTCGATTACTTTGAGGGTGACCCGGCGAAATGGTTGCCAGAGCAGGGATGGACGCAAACACGTTACATGCCGCGATTGCGAGACTACCGAGGACGACTCGAAGAAATTCCATTTGACTTCCATGAGATGATTGCGGCGATCGCCCCGCGAGCGGTGCTGATTATCGCTCCCACCGACGACAGTAATTTCCGTGCCGACAGCGTCGATCGAATCGCCGCAGCGGCTCGTCCCGTCTATCAACTGTTCGGGAAAGCCGATCAGCTGCAGGTACGTCACCCTGATTGTGATCACGACTTCCCAGACGAGATGCGAGAAGCTGCCTATCGGTTTTTGGAAACTACTTTGATCCACCAAGAGAACGAGGCGAGTTTCGATTAAACTTTCGCCTTGATTCTTCGGGGCCACGAACACTTAAGTAGCCAGGCATGAATAATGGGGAGAAATCAGGCGTCTTAGAGAGCGTCCGGCTTAAAAAAACTAACCCGAAGCGTGAGTTTTGAAGTTGCGATTTTGTATTTAGGGGCAAAGCCCCGGACGTTTACCTAGCCCAGCCCAACGGGCTGGGACCAAGAAAACCAATGAATTGTAGGGCCAACGGCCCGGCCGTTTACAGGGACTTAATGAGGGCGGCTAGCAAATGGCCGGGCCTTTGGCCCTTAGGTTTCTTTGCATCTAAAACCTGGCCCGTTGGGCCAGGCTAGGCAAATTGCTGGGCCTTTGGCCCGGAGAACGTCTAAACGCGCAACTTCAAAACTTACGCGTCGGGTTAGGATGATGAAGCCTACGCGGGCGCCGTGAATAACAAAGTTTCCTGAGCCGGACACACCCTCACGCATCACGGGTCAGTTGCTGGAATACTCCTGGCTACCTGCTCTACGATCAAGAACCCACACCACTTTTGAAAGACAAGTAGAAACAATATGCGAATTCTCAGCAGTCTGATTGTCGCTCTCGCGATAAGCATCGTCTCTTTCGCGAACGCACAAGACGCTAAACCGAATTACGACGAGTCGAAAATCCCCGCTTATAAGCTGCCTGATCCGCTGGCCGGAATTGAGTCGGCGGCGCAGTGGCCTGCTCGCCGCAAACAGATCCTTGAACAGTTCGCAGCGGAGATGTTTGGCAAAGTCCCGACCGACAAATTCAATGCTATCTCAGTGAAGGATGCCGGAACGCGTAAACAAGTGCTCGGCGGCAAGGCGACGATGTGGCAACCAGTCATCACGCTTGCCGGCCGTGATCTGAACTTATTGGTGCTGATGCCTGCCGACTCAGCGAATGCACCTGCTTTCTTGGCCTATAACTTTCATGGCAATCACACCGTGCTGGATGATGCTGATATTCCATTAACGAAGAACTGGGTTCGCAGCAAACCAGAGAACCGAGCTCGCGAGGAAGATCGTGGCAGCGCCGCATCACGTTGGGCGGTCGAAAAAATTATCGACAACGGCTTTGCCCTGGTGACGCTTTATTACGGTGATGTCGATCCCGACGTGGACGATGGCTTTGAAAATGGCGTCCATGCCGCGTTTCCCGACAAACCCGCTGCGGACCAATGGGGATCGATCGCGACCTGGGCATGGGGGCTGAGCCGCGTGCTCGATTTCCTTGGCACGGTCCCCGAGATCGACGAGACCCGCGTGGCCGTGATGGGACACTCGCGTTTGGGTAAGACGTCGCTGTGGGCCGGCGCGAATGACGAGCGTTTTGCGCTAGTGATCTCGAACAATTCGGGCTGTGGTGGCGCCGCGATCTCACGCCGCCGGATCGGTGAATCGGTGGCGCGTATCAATACCTCATTCCCACATTGGTTCTGCGACAACTTTCTCAAATACAACGACAACGAGTCGCAACTGCCCTTTGACCAACACATGCTGATCGCGCTGATGGCGCCGCGTCCGGTGTACGTCGCGAGTGCGGTGGAGGACACCTGGGCTGATCCACGAGGCGAATTCCTTGCCGCGAAACACGCCACGCCGGTTTACCAACTTCTCGGCCTCGAAGGGCTGCCAGCCGATGAAATGCCGGCGGTGGATGAACCGAGCCAAGGTAGCATTGGTTACCACATCCGCTCGGGCGGACACTCGGTAACCGAGTTTGACTGGACCCAGTACATCAAGTTTGCCAAACGGCATTTGATGAACGAGCAGTAAGCGGTGAGGTGGGTAGGAGTCCTTTGTGGGCTTCAGCTGGCGATGGACTGGTTGCCTCGTCCACTACGGTTTGCTGTGAGGGACTCGTTGCCTCGTCCGCTACGATGGTGGGTGCGGCTTTAAGAAACGCAGATGGTGGGCAGCGTGCGTCGCATGGAGCGTTTCAAGTGCGTCGCGATCCATGCGACCAAACCCTGGATGGGCTGCGTAGTTGCCATCGTGAGACTTGAATCTCGCCACGCTGCGGTGAAACAATAACACCTCGTCGGCATCGTCTAGTTCTGCGGGCGGCACGAAGATAGGCGAAGTGGGAATTCCGATCGGCGAATTGCCCTGCATCAATCGAGGCAATAGCGTGCGTCGCATGACCGGCCGCAAGAACGCAAACAGTGACATCCACCGTGGATAGCCATCGATGCTGGGATCTTGGACCAGCCGCAGATGGCGACAAATCTGTGCCAATGACCAATTGCCACAGCGATCGTATCCCGATTGCAACAGCGACTGCGCTTCGTCGCTTGCCGCATCAAGATTTGCAAACTGCAATTTCCGCAGGTCGCTGGCGGATAATTTGGCCAATATCCTACTCGTCATCTCGTTGGCTCTAGCCTCGTTCGTTTGGCGCCATTAACCACACGATCTAAGCAATTAGGTATAAGTTCTTTCGGTTTATTCGCCGTTTGGGCCCTGGTCACGGCTCTAACGTTCAGCCCAGGCTAGTGTCCCAGCGGCTAATGGGATTTCACCCAACCAATTCTACCTGCCGGCTTTGCACACCCTCTTGATTTTACGCTTTGCGAGAGAGAAGTCGCAAGTTGTCTGGAGCGGCATGATGCTCGATCGCGTCGCGTAACTGCGTTTAACAAAGCGAACCAGGACGCAAGGGATCCTTGAAAAATCAAACTTCAAAACCTTGCACTAGCGATCTGCGGGCACGTTGCTCCTATTCGACACTGAGACACACGCATCTATAGACTACCACATTTGCCCCTCAGTCGCATCGATTGCAATTCAATTTTGCGCCTGTAACCATCAAACGAATAGCCCCCGATGCGATGGCATCGTCGCGATTTTCCCAACATTGAGAGAAAATCCAAAAAAGACACTTTATTAGCCACCGGGGGGAGGGGTTTTGTGTATGGTCTTCTAAAAGACAGGTTGCCGAGCGACCTGATCATTCTGCAACAAAACCATTGCGACCATTTATTTGCCGCAATATCTTTAGGGAAATAGAGTATGTCGCGTGCCAATCTTCGTGAGTTCTGGCGCCGAAACAAAAAGCAAAGGAAAGCGAAACGTGGTTTGCGACAGGGGACCTTTGAACGGCTAGAAGCTCGCAACCTGCTCGCCGCCTCGCTCGAATTTAAGTTGAATACCAGCGGCAGCGAAGCCACCCTCCGTCAGAATGGCGCCAACATCGAATTAGTTCAAGCTGGCACCGTTTCCCAATCGCAAACGGTGCCCGCCGCGCTCGACATGATCAAGGTCACCGGTACAGACGGTATCGACGATCGCCTTGTGATCGATGCAAGCTGGAGCAACGAATATCCGATTTCCTTTGACGGAAAAGGGGGCCAGGACACTTTGAGCGTGGCGTCCACACAGGGGCATCGTTTCCTGATCAATGGGACGAACCAGGCCGAGATCCGCGGCGCCACTGATACCGTGGTGATGAAAGCGACGAGTATCGAAAATCTGGTCGCTGGGCCCGGCAATGATCGGTTTGTCGTTGCCAAGGGCGCGAGTCTGGTCGGCTCGCTCGATGGCGGCCTGGGTACCGACATCCTGGATTTCAGCGGAGCCAAGCCCTGGACGGTCGAGGTCTCCGTTGATCTTTCTGGTGTCCAGCACACGGCGACCGGAATCACAGGGGGCATGATCGGTTTCGAACAGATCGTCGGCGGGTTTGACAACGATCAACTTGTTGGCGGCGACGAAGATGATGTACTCGGAGGCAGCGGCGGCGACGATCGGATGATGGGTGGCGGAGGGGCCGACACATTGGCAGGAGGACTCGGAAAGGACATCCTTCATGGCGGGCCAGGCAACGATGCGTTGGACGGCGGCTTGGAGTCGGACACCTACGTGTTCGCCAATCACTGGGGCATTGATACGATTGTCGCCGCGGGTCCGGACGAAATCGACGTCCTCGACTTTCAACAGGTGACCAACGATCTGGCCTTCAGCATTCGCGCATCGGACGACACGGCGGACAGCGGTGTCACCGTGGGCGACGGAACCGATAGCGCGATCGTCGACCGTGATCACGCGGATGCGGGTGCACAACACATCAAGAAGATTATCGGTGGCGCGGGGGAAAACTGGTTCTTGTTTTCCAACGATTGGTCTCGTGACTTTGCGGTGGAGAACCCGCAGGGGATTCACAATATCCTAGATTTTTCTCAGGTCGCCGAATCGACCAACCTGACGGTCACGGTTTCGAAGGCGAGCCAACCGGGCAATTTCAACAAGGTCACCGTCGTAGACGGCGATGATCATCAGGTCGTCGCGTATAACATTCACGACCTTGTGGGTGGACGTGGCGACAACCACTTTCAATTCGAAGCCGGTGCCTTTCTGCCTGGACGGCTGGTTGGCGGTACGCCCAAAGCGGATGGAAGTTTCGGCACCAACCTGCTTGACTACGCTCGATTCGGTCAGCCCGTTCACGTCAACCTGACGGACCAATCTCAATCGGTCGCTCCACAAAGTTACTTCACGGCCACCAAGGTCGGGACGTCAAATACGAGCGACGTTTTCACCATTTCCCATTCGAACTTGGTGGCAGGCGGCACCTTCACCATCACACTGGGTGGGCGGACCACGTCACCCATTCCCTATAACGCGGCAACCAATGTCGTGCAGCAACGTCTGCAGGCACTTCCTGGAATTCAGGAAGTTGCGGTCACCGGCACCGGCACCGAGGCGAATCCCTGGATCGTTACTCTGGTCGCCCCTAACCAAGGTGCCGGCGATCTGTCAGTGGATGGTCGCAAGTTGCTGATTCCCCAAACCGGCGCGACCCTCAGCGTCTCGCGAACGGGTGATGCCACATTCGAGGTCGCTCGCAATGGTGCTGCGCAAGGACTGTTCGTTCTGACCTACGACGGAAAATCGACCGACCCGATCCCAACGACTGCGCAGGCAGCTGAGCTGGCCGAGGAACTCGATCGGGCCTTTGACAGAGATGCCCAGATCAGCGGGACCGGCACGACCGCCGATCCGTGGGCCATCGAATTCACGACGCCGCCCGCCAGCCACCCTGACCTGCATACCAGCGGTCTGGTGCGTGAACCGGCGCTGCTAAAGGTCGGCACCGAAACCTCGTCGCGTTTCCAGCAAATCACGATCCCCGCATATGACGGCACGTTCACGCTAACCCACAACGGCCAGGAAACCGGCGCCATCGCGGTGGCCGGCAACACGTCTGTCGCGGAACAGGTTCAGGCCGCACTGGCCACATTGAACCTGACGGCAATTGTCAGCGGCGACGGCGGGCAAGAGAACTCGCTGCTAGTTTACTTTCCGGTTGCCAGTCAAGTCGTGCACCCCCTGACCATCAGCTCCGCTGCGTTACTTGCACAGGCCGACATACAGCCTGCGCAGCTGGACAACCGCGTTCAGGAAGTTCGTTTCCAGTCAACACAGGGAACGTTTCAGTTGACGTATGGCGGCAACCAGGCAGGGACGATTGATTTTGACCTCAATGCCACTGCCGGTGTTAACAAGTTGATCTCGGACGTTAAGGACGCCTTGGAGCAGGTGCAGGAGCTTGCCGTCAATAGCGTACAAATTCAGATCACCGGTGCAGGCTCGGAGCGAGACCCGCTGGTGATTACATTCCCAGAGTCTCTGACGACCGTCGAGCTACTTGCAAGCAGCGACGTGTCGAACGTGAACGCGATCATCCAGCAGTCGCCGCAGCTCACACTGTCCCACGACGCCGTGCTGGGAACCTTCACGTTGACCTATGACGGAGAGACCACCGCAGCGATCGCCTACAACGCGACGGCGTCCGCCGTGCGAGCCAGCTTGCAAGCACTGACCACGGTCTCCGCAGTTCACGTCACCGGCACCGGAGCCGCAGCAACTCCTTGGACAGTCGTGTTTCCTGACGGGTCGCTCGACCTTTCCAAGCTCTCCCAGTCCGGAGTGGGAGGTGATATTTCGGTTGTCAGAACGTCCACTGCCTCAACTCCGGTGCAGGAAGTGCGAACGTTGTGGAACGATGCCGTCGCCGGGCAGTTCCGCCTGTCCGCGGGCGGGGCAACGAGCGCAGCGATCGATCATCACGCGGGCGCTGCCACCATCGAATCCCGACTCGAAAGCCTGCCCGGCATCAGCGATGTCGAAGTCACTGGAAAAGGGACGGTGACCGCTCCTTGGGAAATTACGTTCATCTCTCCTAGCCACACCATTCCCACCATTACCGTTAACGACGCGTTACTCCAGTTTCACGGCGGAAACGTTGACGTGACGATGGAATCCGCCACCGTGCAGCGGATCTCTCACAATGCGACCAGCGGTACCTTTCGCTTGTTTTATGGCGGACAGATGACGGCCCCCATTGCCGCCAATGCCTTCTCGGATGTGATTGAAGTCGAGCTGGAGAAACTAACAAACCTGACGGATGTCGAAGTCTCGGGAACCGGCCCTGGCGCGCAGCAGCCCTGGACCGTGACGTTTGTCAATCCGAGTCAAGCGATTCAACCCCTGGTACCGAAAGACATCGATTTCATCGCCGCAACGCTGAATCTGGCGACGGCGTCCGCAACCGGGATTGGGCGCGGCGGAGATTCCGTCAGCCATATTACAGCGATCAACGGCGGCGACCACGACAACTTCGTTTTCGTGGCGGATGACATCACAGTCGTCGGCAGCGGTCGTCTGGAAGGGACGGCCACGGACGATGTGCTTACGGGCGGCCCATCTGCTGACATTCTAATCGCTGGCGCCGGCAACGATCAGCTGAGCGGGCTCGGAGGCGACGACCTGCTACAAGGTGAAGCGGGTAATGACCAGCTGCTCGGCGGACTCGGAAATGACGTGCTTGACGGTGGGGATGGTAACGACAAGCTGAAGGGCGAGGGCGGGAACGATCAACTGCTGGGCGGCGCCGGTAACGACACCCTCGATGGTGGCGCCGGGAAGGATCGATTGAATGGCGGTCCAGGCAACGACACTCTTGTCGGCGGCAAGGATGATGACACCTATGTGATCACCCCTGATTGGGGTCACGACATCGTCGTAGAAGAGAAGAGCGGTGGCAAGAACGATACGATCGATTTTTCCGCGATTGCCTCGCCGATCACTCACATCCTCAGCGACGACCGGTTGCTCTCGGGAACGTTTGCCGACGGCGGTTCGTTTCCGCTGGAAAAACCGCAGGAAAAACTTCAAGGTTCGTCGGATTCCACGGGGACTGTCCGGATTCCCTTGCTTGGCTTCACCTCCGGCCAAACAAACGTTGGCAACCACGAGGTAAATGTCGTGGGAGCGGCACCCACTTCGCAGGAGATTACGAACGCTTCGGCGGAGATTGCCGCAGCCTTTGAGGTGCACTTCAATGGCAAGTCTTTGAAAACGGGCCTCAATCAGGCGGCCGTGCTAACTCGCGTCGTTAACCAATTGGATATTGGAAACATTTTCGCAGGCAAGCTGTCCGCTGACGTCGAGTTTGTCCTAGTGGTGGATCGGGGGAGTGGTTCCGATGAATACTTGGTCACCGTCACCAAAAAGGAGCTTGATAACAACAAAACACTTTCGGCGTTGGCAACCGATATTCGCAACGCACTAAAGATCGCCATCAACCGGTCCAACGGCCAGCCAACCAACATTAGCAGCTTTGTCACCGTCGCATTGGAAGGCATTCTTGCGAAACGGTTGAAACTCTCTGTGACGCAGGACGGAAGCACGGTCATGCGTGACGGTAAAACGTACCTGGCCCCCGCGCTGATTCAGATTCGGCAGCCGTCTGCTGTCAATACTCTGACGGTTGGCGTGGAGGTTAAGAAGGTGCCCGGTCTGACGGGGGAACTGGCCGCGTTAGTTCCCGGTCAAGATTTGAAGCAGCTTTATCATATTGAAGAGATTGTCGCGGCCACCGCTGATAACACTTTTCTGTTCGGTAACGACTGGGGCAGCGACGGTAGCGTCGACGTCCACCTCAGCTTGGTTCCGCTCGTGAACAAGACGCGTACGCTGGTCCTCAATACCGAAGCTGCGGTCAAGGCCGGCAAGAATCTGACCTTCGACTTCCGTGCCGTCAGCGAAGAGCTCGCCTTCAGTTTCGAAACCGATCCACTAACCGGCGTCACATCGGTTGTCATCGAGAAACTAGTTTCGTTGAGCCCGCGGATTGTTAAAGACCGCATTCGCATTACGCATACCGATGCCAATACAACCATCTACGCCGGTCGTGAAAAGAACACGTTCTTTCCTTCACAGCTTTCGCCGGCAGCGGTAGTGAATGCCGTCACCTCTGGAAAGACCGCTGAGTTGATTGCCAACTTGCGAACCAACGGCCTGCAGTATAAAGGCAAGCTGATTGGCGGCGCCGGAGCGGTGACAGGCAAAGGGGGAACGGCACGCGCGGTTCTGAACAACACGCTTAACGGGAGCTTTCCCGGCTCGGGAATATTGGTGCAAAACACCATCGATTATTCACGTGGCCTCGTCGACCTCAGAGCGTTGTCACTGCTGGCCCCGTCATTGTCGATTCCGCGTTTGACGGTCACTCAGCTAACCGATTTCGAATCGTATTCGAAGGAGTTGGCCGCCGGGATTTCAAACATCAACGTTCCGGGACTCGGTAACGTTCTCGGTGGCAAGACCGATCTGGTTAAGCCCTATGTCACGGGGTTTGTGCCAGGCAACATCAGCAATGTCAACGCGGTGGTCCTAGGACGCGGCGTGAATGTCGTCTCAGGCAGCAGTCCGGAATTTCGCTTCTCGCCCTACGCGTCGTTTGGTGATGACACCTTCACCATCGGCAGCGGGACCAGTGAATTTGAACCCGGGCTTCATTTGATGGCGGGCTGGTTTGGTCCAGACACTTACAAGTTTGTCGCGGACACCTGGGGGATCGCCGGAATTTTCGAGTTGCCGGACATCAAACTCGGCGGCGGTACGGTCGAATTTGCGGACACGCTCGACTTTTCAGAGGTCGATCGTGACCTGCAGTTCACCATTTTTCAAGTGGATACTTCGAACATCGAATATCTGGTTTCCTTGTTCGCGTCGCTGGAACAACGCGGCGGCGTGTCGCTCGGTCTCGATGCGATTTCGGTCGGCAGCAATGTCGTGGTGGTCAGCGACGGCTTCCTTTCTGAATCGCTCTCCAAGGCACTCAGCGCCTTCGATCTTCCGAATGCTTTCAAGGATCTTGAGAATTTGCTCGGCATCAATCTGCTGGGCAACATTGCGGTCGCCACGGACATCGAGAACATCATTGGAGGTACCAAGCAGAACACGGTCCGCTTCGTCAACGGTGGGGAATTACAGGGCATCCTAAGCGCCGAGGGGTCGCTGACGCTGGACTATTCCGCGTATCGCAACACTGGCGACACCGAGGGAATCAACGTCAATCTCGGCAGCGCCGAGTTGTCGGCACTTGTGGACGTCCCCATCTTGGGAAGTCTCGCCAAGAAGTTTGTTTTTGGCCGCGCCGAAGGGGTCGGGGGCACGCGGTTCGGTGGTGTCGATGACATCTTAACCCGCCTCCTGGAAACAGGATTTAGTGGCCCCGTACCTGGCATCCGAGATCTTGCGGTGCAAGACGGCAGCAACGTGATCGGCAGCAGTAAAGACGACGTGTTGCGTGGCAATTTGCTGGACAATATTTTGATTGGCGGTGGCGGAAGTGATTCCATCGACGGTGGATCAGGGCAGGACACGCTGGTCCTCGAAAGCGCTGCTCCGGTTTCGATGTCGCTCTTGGACGGACAGTCCATTGCCTTCACGGGCTCGCTGGCCGGCGCTAAGACCAATCCGCTCTTGCGAGAGGTGTTTCAGGTCGAAGTCGATTCAACGGCCAACCCTCTTGACCTCCTGCTGACCGGCTCGCAGTTGAACGCCGGCGCAACGATAACCTCGCTGTCTACGCCAGACCAAGGCGGAAGTGTTTCTTTCGATTCGACTTTGAAGAAGCTTGTTTACAGACCCGCAACATCATTCGCCGGTGTTGAATCGTTCGACTATCTGGTTACCGAGACGTCCGGTTCGACAACCTCCGGAACAGCTTATGTGGCGGTTGGTCAGAGCCTAACTGCAATCAACGGCGTCGACACAGTCACCACCATCCAGAACATTGAACGCTACGTCTCCACGGGCAGTAACGACGTGTTGGTTGGCTCGACGAGCGATGAGTCGTTTGTGTTTCAGGATGGTTGGGGAACTGCAGTGGTCGCATCCGGCGGTGGCCGTGATACGCTCGATTTCTCAGCCGTCTCGACGCCTGTTGACGTGAATTCCAACGGCTTCAGCACTACCATCACAACGACGGATATTCATGCGCAGCCGCACATCCTTACCGTCTATGGGGCGTTTGACCGGATCGTACTTCGCAGCGGCACGATCACCAAAGACGCGACTTGGTCAGACGCCGAGCAGGAAACCCTGCTCGAGGGGCTCGCCGCCGCCCGCACTTGGTCGGGCAACTTCGAGACCAAACTTCAGGAAGTGGTTTCCAGCATCCCGGTAATTCCGTTTCTAGCGCAACCACTTAGTGACCTGTGGAATCTCACCGGCGGCCAACTCACGAGCAAGATCAATGACACCGTCCGCACGGCCATTGCCGCTGAATTTACGGCCAACCGCTTGAATAGTTCGGATTTGACAGCACTCGACGGCGTCTACGCAAGTTCTTCGACGAATCCACGCGAACTGCGGGCGAGGCTGGACCTGACGACTTCGTCGTTGGATGTCAATCTTGATTTTCTAAACAGTGTGTTAGGCGATCTGGGCATCAAGGTGACCCAGTCTGAGCTTTTAAAGTTGGAGGCCGGCGTTTACTTCGATTTTGGGTTTGGCATCGATGCGACCGGCTTGTTCTTTATCGAATCCCCTACGCTGGTCGCCAGTGTGTCGCTGGACCACGAGCATCCTCTGGATCTGTCATTGCAAGCGGGCCCCGTCGCCCTCTCGGTCAATGACGGCGTACTTCGTTTCAACGTCGATATTGGGTTCGGCACTTCGGGCCGTTTGACGGCAACCAATCTGCGCAACGACCCGGGGGGAAGCCTGATCAGCTTGCCTCGAATGCCCGATACGAGCAGCTATGAGATCGACTTGCCCATTACCGTCACCGGGGCGCCTGCCGAAATTCAGAATGAACCGGCTCGGATTCGTACCGCCTTCAATACCGTCGCTTCGCAGCTCAGCTTGCCTGTAGCCCAAAACGACCAATTGGATTCATTCGAATCCTTCTCGGTCGTTGCCCTGTCCGACACGCTGCCGCCCGCAAGCTTGCTGAATAATTCGCAACAGAGCCTTCCTGAAGACTTCTCGTTGTCTGATTTCTTCGCCAGCATCGCAACCAATTTGGAAACGGACAACCTGCAAAATCTGTTCACGCTGAAGAACGTCTCGTTGGACGGAATTCTCGACGGCATCAGTAACAGCTTGACGGACCTGATCGACCTGGACGGCATTGCAAACCAGAAGCTGCCCGTTGTTAACCAGAGTTTGAACGAGTTGCTCGGTGCGGGAACCGATCTGGCCGCTAATCTGCAGACGGCGATTGCCAATGTGCGAGCCAGCGCGAGCGACCTGCAGGGCCTGGAACGCAGCCTCAATTTCGAATTCAATACCGCGTTGGGACTGGGCTTGAACTTGGGCAACCAAGCAACGGTCGAAAGTGCGTTCAACAATCTGGTGGCGGTCCGCGCCGATCTAAATGGAAGTTCCACGGACGACGAACTGGTGTTGGCATTGGCTAATGTCAATCACGCCACCGCCTACGCCGACCTTCAAGCGGATCGCGATTTCGCGGCGTCGGATGTTGCACTCACCGCCCTGGGGCTGGATAAAGATTCGACCGACGAACAGATCGCCTTGACCCTGGTCAACGCGGCGCAACTCGCTGAGCTTCATGCGGACCGAGACTCGCTGGCGGCGGATCCAGATTTCATTGCCAGTCTGGCAAACCTAAATTCGATCGGCCTGACCGCGCAATCCAGCAACGCCGACATCGAAGCGTTGCTCGACAATTCCGCCGAAGTGACAGAAGCCAAGCAAGCTCGCGATCTGATTGCACGGACGGATGCTCTCGAATTCGCCAAAAACCTGGCTCACAATTTTCTCGCATCCCTAGGCCTGGCCGACGATGCCTCCAACACGCAGATTGAAACGGCGCTCGATCAAACAGCCGCCATCGCGGCGCTGATCGCGGATCGCGACCTAGTTGCCGGGCGTTCGCTCGCGATGCAACAGGCTGCGCATCGCCTGGATGCCATCGGACTGGACGGTCGTGCCACCGATGCCGCCATCACCGTTGCGTCGGCAGATTCCGTCGCCTTCAATCAATTGACAAATCAACGGGCCGTGTTGCTCCACTCGGATCTCGTACTAAGCGAATCGCTCAATCGGTTGAACAATCATGGGCTGGATGCCAACTCCGAAGATCTGGAAATCGCCGCCGCCATCGTCACGCCGACGTCGTTGACGGCGCTGGCAGCCGACCGCGATCGGCTGGCCACGTATGAAACCAACCGATTCATCGGGATCTCGACAAAGGATTCGGTGCTCTCGGTCAACCTGCAGTTCGAGAAGCTTCTGACGACTCAGATTCCCGTACAATTGGACCTGCAGGATCTGATCGCGTCGACCGCAGTGCCGCAGGAAGTCAAAGACATGATCGGCGAAGGGGGCGTGTTTCAAGTTGACGTTAGTGGCGGGGGGGACGTCGACGTGGACGCCTTTGGCCGCTTCGAACTGGGATTTGGCTTTGACGTCAGCAATCCACTGAGTCCGGTATTTTTCGTAACCGACGATACCGGTGTGACTTTAGGACTGGACATCAGCAATGCCAGCCCCCTGGACTTTACCGCTACCATCAACGTGCCAGCGATCGGCAAAGTTGGGCTGGTCATTGACGATGCGGACGCCCGGATCAGCCTGCGATCTCGCGTGGGACTGGCCGACGACAGCGCCGGCGACAATCGGCATACTTCGACCGAACTCCTCTCGGCGCTGGAGTTCACGGCTTCGGGGAACACAGTCATCGATCTGCCGATCTTTTTTCCCACGCCCGAACTTCCGTTGAGCGGCACGACCGACGATCGCAACGCCGATGGTTACGCCGACAATGTGCTGCACGTGCAAGCTGGCCTCGACCTGAACGGCTTGAAAGATATCCAAATTGTCACGCCCAACCTGGCCAACATGTTCGATCTGGCGGTGATCCTGAATGATCCGCAAGCGATTGTCACTGGATTGAACGCGATTTTCGACGGCGCCAAGAACAGCCTGGACGCGACATTCGCAGAACTCGACCTGCCATTGCTGGACGACGCCGTCCAGGACGCGGGCGGTTTCATCGATCAACTGCGAGATGTGATTGTTGGCGATGACGATCCGCTCACGCCGCAAACCGGATTGCATTCCCTGCTGGCCCCAGGGATCGCCGCCGGCCAAAGCACGATCGAAATCATTCAACAGGGGCTTTTCGACCTGGCGGGAGATTTCCTGGTGGTCGAACAGCTCGATGCCGCCACGGGCGATTACATCTACGTCCCCGTGCAAAGTCCCGACGACATTCAACTCGTCCTCGACGCAGACCATATTCAGTTCAACGTCTTGATCGCGGGCAATGTATTCAACAAGACACTGGATCTGAACTTCGAATCGTCGCTGCCGGGGCTGGACTTGGAACTGGATTCGCCCCTCAACGTGAAGATGGATTATCTGTTCGCTTTTGGTTTTGGTTTCAGCGTCAGCGACGGGTTCTATCTGGATACCAGCGGCAGCAGTGCGACCGGTGACGAATTTCTGTTGACGCTGGATGCCACGCTGCAAGGGGCAAGCTTCACGGGCCGTTTGGGGGCATTCGAAATTGAAATTGCGGACGTTCCCGTCGACGCCGTCAATTCCGCTGGCGCGGCGCGCGACGATGGCCTGCCGAGCGGCATCTTTGGTTCGTTCGGCGTCGACCTGACCGGTGGCACGAACGGTCGTCTTGGCATCACCAGCATTTCTCAATTGGGCGTGGCCGCTAAGTTGAAGGTCGAGACGGATCTCGATTTCGACATCCAAGCGCGTCTCAACGCCGGAGACCTCGACCTGCCCGAATTGGATACGACCCTCCATTTCGATCACATCATTCTGGATCTGGATACCTCGCGGGCGGTCCAGACGGTGCTGGCGGCTCCGGAAATTGAACTCGAAGGGATCAGTTTTGAAATCACCACCACGACGGATGCCAACCACATTCGCACCGTGAAGACGTTGCTGGGCGTGGCGCCGTTCGAAGCGTTTATCGGCGCGGGCCCGGCAAAGATCGCAGACCCCCAGAATCCCGATCAACGGATCATCAATCCAGACGCCGTTGGGGCCCTGGTGGACGACGCCCATTTTGGCTTGCTGATGGTCAAGAAAACCGACGTCACGGATCCCCAGACGCCGGTGGCCTTGCCCAACGGCTCGGGCTTCGCCTTCGACATTGCCGGCACGGGATCCCTGATCGGTGTTGCCGGGCTCGAATTGAACGGTTCGCTGGCAGCCGCCTTCAATAATACAGGTACCGCACAGAACGAAGTCATTCTGATCCGCAATCCGCAGTTCGATCCGTCGCGGCCCGCGGACCCGCAAACGAACCCCGAGCATTACGAAGTCAGCTTAAATTTTGCGGGCAATACGCATGCCATCGCCGGAGCCGCCTCGCTAGTGATCTTTGATCAAGGCAGCGGTGACGAGTTTGTTTCGCTCGAAGGAGGCTTCCGCATCACGAAGTCGTCGACCCTGGACGAGGCAACTCAATTGGAAACGACCAAAATCCTGATCGGTGCGGCTGGTAAGGCGTTTGCGGGTCTTGGCCCGTTGGAGATCCCGGACCCCCACGATCCTGCGCAGACGATTGACAATCCGGATGCAATCGGCGTCGCGGTGACCGATGCGCGACTGGGGCTGGTGCTGCACACGTTGGTGAATCAAACCGATCCGGCGGCGCCCCTGACGCTTTCGTCAGGC
Source organism: Stieleria sp. (assembly GCF_041595215.1). NCBI lineage: Bacteria > Pseudomonadati > Planctomycetota > Planctomycetia > Pirellulales > Pirellulaceae > Stieleria > Stieleria sp. The sequence continues at coordinate 19,082 of NZ_JBFHKV010000002.1, forward strand.
TATGCCCTCGATACCGGCGGCAGTTTCGGCCTGGTGGGGCTCGAGGGAATCGACGCCAGCGGTGGCGGACGCATCCGGATCAATACAACCGGCTTGACCACCGACCTGGGCAACGGTTTGGTTTTGGACGAACTGATTCAGGTTCCTGATGCGTCGCAGCCCGGTCAGACGATTCCCGTCGACGTGCAGTTCAGCGAAGACGTGCCGCTGTCGCTAACCGCCAATGCCACTTTGGGCGTGGCGGATCTCTTCCACTTGTCCGGCAGTCTGGACATTTCCAAGACCCCCTCGGGGGCCTTGCTGGTGGCGGTGCCCAGTGCCTCATTGTCACTGACAGTGGACAATGCTGATGGCGACGACACCAACGATGAAGTGGTCAACCTGCAGGGAGCCACGAAGTTTTCCATCAGCCCCGAGGACGGATTCAAGGTTCTGGACGCCCGTCTGACCGGATTCTCGTTACTGGGAGTCGGCGCGGAGCTGGATTTGCAGTGGCCGACCGAACCCGAGCCAACGTTGTCGTCCCCGCCGACAACCAACCCGGACGCTCCGCGCGGCAACCTGGACAGCCCGCTGAACGGTGCGACCGTTGACGCGGCGATTCTCAACAACCACGGCTACATCGACGTCACGTTCCAGGACCGCAGTGGCCAGGGATTGGATGCGTCGACGATCATAGACGACACGGCGGAATTTGTTTTGAGCGGTTCCGGCGTGGCGGACGCCGAGTTGGTTGGCACACCGAAATACCTGGGCCGCGGTACCTATCGCTATCGCCTTGAGGACAAAAATCCAAACAACGAGATCAACCTCTTCACGGCGGGAACCGTCGCGATCGCCTTCACCGCGGATGCCTGGCGAGACAACACGGGGGCCGGCAACGAAACAGAGACCGAATCGTTTACGGTTCGCGACGGCCGAGCCACCACCGCCACGAACCTCGGCTTGGGGCCGATCATCTTCAAGGGGCCGACGCTGGGGCTGAAAGACTTCAGTTTCAACAAGGGCGCGCTGACGGCCTCGGTGTCGTTGGGCGTGGCTACAGCCGGCTTGAACTTTGGCGGCAAGAAAGAGAGCGAGACGTCCGAGGCGCAGTCCGGCAGTGGGATCTCCGTCGTGGCCAGCGATGTCAAAGGGACCTTCGATGTCAGCGTGAACGTGCCGGCGTTCTCGGAATGCGTAACCCAACAGACCAGCTGCGAGCAGGTCGGTGACGTCGGTGCATTCCGCATTGATGTCGGAGCTTTTGATCTGCAGATTCCGGGCGTACTAGACAGCCATGCCGAGGGGATCACCGTGCAGTACGACCCAGCGGGTGCAGCCGATCAGGAACTGGTTCGGATTGAATCCGCTTCGCTGACCTTTCCCAAGTTTAATGTGGGAGGCAGCATCGAGCCGTTTACGCGAGGGGACGGGACCGTGGTGCCAGGCTTGACCGTGCGGCAGGATGGATTCGCGTTTGGGACGGCGACGGTCGTGGCCGAGGGACCGATCAAGGTGGCGGGCCTGCTGAGCCTGGACGACATTCGTATCGGCATCTCGGACTTCGGAGTTACCTTCGGCGAGAGCCTGGACTTCGACGGCGAGATCTTTGTCGCTTCCGGCGGCGCCACGCTGTTGCCTGGTACCTCCTTCGCCGCCACGCTCAGTGACGGTGGAGATCCCGGTGACGAAGCCGTTCGATTGGCTCTGGGTTTCACCGATGGCTTGGTCGACGCGTTTATCTTCGACGTGGATACTTTGCAAATGAATTTCGGCAGCTACGTGACGCTGACCGGACAGGATCTGCGGCTGAATACCGATGCGGCCGCCGACGAAGAAGTGCTGCATGTCGGATCGATCGGCGCACAACTGACCGCAGGTCCGCTGACGGTCGGTGGCGAAGGCCAGAATTTCGCGATTTTGGGCGATGGTTCGTTTAAGGCACTGACTGGCTTCGGCGTGGAGTTCTCGCTGGGACAAAACGCCGACGGCACCTCGGATGCTTCGTCGCTGCAGTGGCCGTCCTGGATTCCGCTCAAGTCCGCTGCGGTCGGCATCCGATGGGCTGACATTGCCGCCGACCCGGCTGATTTCCAGCTGATTGTTTCGGCGGCAGTGGATTTTAATCTGGCGTCGCTGAGGTTGGCGGGTTCTGTCCGCGATGCCGTCATCGATGTCGGTTTGTTGGCCGAAGGGAAGTTCCCACTGGTCGACGTGTCGGGCGTTTCGCTCGACATCGGCGGCAAGCTGGGGCCCGTCAAGATCGCGGGCGGCTTCGCGGTGGGGGTTGTCAAAGTGGATGCCGATGACGACCCCAGCACGCCGGAGGAAACCGCCTTCTACGGTCGGATCAAGGGCAAGTTTTCCTATAGCGGCATCGGCGGCGGTATCGACCTCGGAGTCAGTCAGTACGGGCCGCTCATCGCCACGTTGGACGTGGGCGGGATTGTGCTGGGCCAAACCGGATTCGTGTTGGGGGTCCAAGATGTCGGTTTCGTGTTCGGGCTGGACGGGCTGCCGTCGGTGACTTCGCCCGAGGAACTGTTGACCGAAACCTTTGTCGCACCGCCCAAAATCACCGACGCCACGATCGTCAAAACGCTGACCGATTCGATCCGTAATCAGCAAGCGACGTGGGACAAAGGCTTCCGGCTCAGCGCCACCGGCACGATTACGAATCTGTACGCGCAAGGTCTGGTCAGCGGCAATGTCACCGTGGCCGCGGATGTGACGTTGCAAGGCGAGAACTCCGGACTGAAGTTCCTGCTGTCCGGCGGTATCGAAGCCCTGGGCATCCCGATCACCAATGGGGCGGCCTTGATTGATCTATCCAATCCGCTGGTCCCCCGGTTCGACCTGGGATTTGCCTTGCCGGCTCGGAATAACCCCTTGGGATTCTTGTTTCCTGCCGAGGGAGTTCTCACCGCCACCCTGGATACCAAGGGGATCATCGAGATGCCCCTGGTCGGCATCGGCACCTTTGTCGATCAGTTCGTTGGCGGAAGTTTGCCGTTGCTGCAGAATCAGATTAGCCTTGCAATGGACGGGTTGGCCGCGACACTCGAGGCGGATCATACGCTGCCCCTGTCCCAAATCCTCCTGGACGTCAATGCCGATGGCACGGTCAGCGATGGTTCCGTCGATAGTGCGGACAACGAGGACCAGCAAGTCATCGACAACCACTGGATCACCGCACGGCTGATTGGGGACGCTACGTCGACGCCCCCGATCCCCTCGATATTGCCGACCAGTTTCGCGGCGATTGAAGGCCTAACAACCAATCAGCTTGACCAGGCCGTGGGGATTGCCACGCTGTTCGTGCCCGAGCTGATTCAGCAGATCGAACCCGCAGATGTGAGCGAGTTCTTTGCGTTGCTTGGTCCCATCATTGTGGATGCCGGCATCGCGGGACTGGCCGCCGGCTGGGATGCGTTTGATCCGTCGCTGGTGATCACGGGCAGGATTCAGCCACAATTCTTCGGCACCCCGATGGGCAAACCGACTGCGGCCGTCGACGTCATCGTGAACAAGGACAAGGTGTCGTTGACATTCGACGGCAGCCTCAGCGACTTGGTTCTGGGAGCGGGGGTCGCTCTTCCCGGTTTCGGCCAACTGGTGGCGCTGTACGCCGCGTTGCCACCGCAGATCAAAATCACCGACAGCACCACGATTGGCGCGACGCTTGACCTGCCCGACGAACTGATTACCGCGTTGCTCAGTGGGCTCCAGGATCCCGCAGATACCGACTCGCCCGACGTGGCGACGATGCTGTTGAATTCGATCAACCCACTGGACGGTTGGGAAGTGCTGTTAGCCAGTTCCATGAAGGTCGTTGGCTTCGATCTGGGCAAGGTTTCGGGATTCATGTTCGGCCCCCAACTTGATGACAAGGGAGATGTCTCGATCCGTTCGGACAGTCTGTTTGCCAGCCGAGTCGTGAACCTCGATCCAGACAAGGATGGTCAGCCGAATGCGGATCTCGCCGAGTGTGTTGCGAAAAACGTGCATCCCGACGATCTGTTCAACGATGCGTCGTGTGCCGTGCCGGGTGGCTCTCCGACCACCGAGAACCTGATCCCGGTCAACACCTACAAGCAATACAACAACCTCGTGACGACAGGTGGCATCCTGCTTACCGGCCAATTGCTGATGCCCGATCTGCTGATCGATCCGGTCGGACTGATCGAGTGCGACGATAGCGAAAAACAATGCATCGACTGGTCGCCGCCAGCGATCGACCTCGGCCGGCTCGATCAGACGTTCACCGATGTGCAGAGCTACGTTTCGCAGATTGCGAACGGACTGACGCAGCAGAGCGAGTGGGCCAAGCTGCAGGTTTTTCTTCCTTCACCGGGGAACCTGTTAAACTTTGGCGATTATCTCGAGGGGGATCGCTCGGTTACCGCCGCGAGTGTCGGTGCGACCTTCGAGCAGAAAGTCCAACAGATCATGGGGGCGGCGTATATCGATGGCTACAGCGATTTGCGCGTCCTGGGCACGGATTTCGGCGCGACGCGAATCGAGGCGACGGTCAACGGGATCAACGCCTCAACGGAAATCCCCTGGCTGGCAGGACTGACGGCGGAATTGGAAACCGGCTTCCGCGAAGTCGAAGCAAACCGTCTGATTTATGACCTCGTGACCTCGCCGCTGGTGTCAACCGTGTCCGGAGTCAGTGACCCCGCCACGACCTTCGGCTTTCTAACCGACGGCACCTTCCCGGACCTCGGCACCCTTTCGTTTCCTGTGGCCGGCTTCGAAGGCTCGATGGACACCAGCAGCTTTGCAAACTGGTTAGCGGACAGCCTGCGGTTGCCCGACGGAGTCTTCGAGGCGGTCACGCAGGCCGTCAACTCCAAGATCTTTGTTGGGGTCTACACCCCGGGCTTCGGGTTGGACGATCCCACAGCGGAAGGTCCCAAACGTTATGGCGGAGTGGTGGTCGAAGGGGCCACAAATATCGCTGGACTGGTCGACAATGCCCAATTCCATTTCGAGATGGAGCCGTTTAGTTTCCTGGAAGGTACGGACGCCGCGTCCGTGCTGATTCCCAATTTCAAGGGTTCCGCGTCCGTGCCGCATTTGTCCATTCCGGGACTGAGCGGGGCATCCGACCTGATCTCGCTGGATGACTTTACCCTGCTAGTGGAAAAGACGCCGAGCGACTTCCTGCTGAATATCGACGGTCAACTGAAGTTGTTGAACACCGTTTATGACGTCCATGGTGAATTAAACGTGGACGACGCCGGCATCTACGGCGACCTGAACGCACAGGCTGTCAGCGGCTCGACGATGGTGGGGCTGGGCTTCACAATTGACGGCGATGTCGACTTCGAAATCAATACGACCGGCGTGACGCGTCTGGGGATCCCGGCTTACACAAGCCGCATCCATGTCGATGGTCGGTTGACGGCGGGCAACTTTGTGGTCGACGGCGACTTCCTGCTGCAGACCGCCGGCGGCAGGCTGCAGATCACCGCTGACGGCGATGTCGACCTGGGCGCCTTCGGGATGCTTCAAGCTGGCGGTACGCTGCACGTCACCAACGCGGGAATCTACGGCGGGCTGGCGATGAGCGCGCCGAATATCAATGTCGCCGGCGTGACCGTCAACGGAGCCTTCCAGTTGGAGGTAAACTCCACCGCTAGCGCGCAGACCTTCACGGGCTTTACTGTCAACGCGACCAACGGTTCGGTGGTTCACAATCAACCGGTCACGGTTGCCCCGCAGACCGTCCACGTACTGGCCGGCGGTACCTTGTCCGCAGGCGGATTTAGCCTCGACGGCCAATTTGCCATGATCGCTCAGGCTGGCCGCCTGCGGGTCGATGCGCTGGCCCGCATGCAAGACTTCTTTGGCACTTCCGTGGTCGTCAGTGGGATCGCTGCGATCGTGCCCGGACAGGGTGGCGGCTTGGTCTTGGATGTCGGGCTGGCGGCGCGGAACTTCAACCTCCCTGCAGTCGAGATCTCGGCGGATACCCGGCTGACGATCAACACCACGCAGTTCCAGCAACCTGGGCAGGACAACGTCTGGATCGCACCGAACACGGCGCAGGTCCGTTTGCAGAATGCCAACGTCACCTTACTTGGCCTGTTCCATGCCACAGGAAACATGACCGCCGGCGTCAGCAACGGCGTGTTTCGCATCAACGTTCCGCAGTCGCATCCGCTCACCATGGATTTTCTGGGGCTCGCCCAACTGCAGTTATTTGGTTTCCTGGATTCCCACGAGGACTTCTGGCTGAGCGGAAACGGACAACTGGATTTCCGCTCCAATGACAAATGTTGGGGGCTCGTTGCAGGCTTCTCGGCGACGCTCAGCAGCGATCAGCCGGAGTTCTCGGGAAGTGTATTTGGGAACGCTTTTGCCTTTTGCGGAAGCGTTGCCTCCGCATCCGGGTCCTTGTTCATCGATTCCGGTGACGTGCTGCTGAACGCGACAGCCAACGTGCTGGGCATCCACACCAATTATACGTTTGCGTTGGGACACGTTGGTACACCAACGTATGCCCCGCGGATCACGACGTTCGCGGTTCCCTCCACCGGCAGCGAAGGAACTGCAATTAGCCTGGGGGCCAGCGCCGTCGACCCTGGAGAAAACGCATCGCTGAACTACGCCTGGACGGTCCGTCGAAACAACACGGTGATCGCCAGATCGGCGTTCCCGACGATCGCCTTCACGCCCGACAACGAAGGCGATTACGATGTCAGCTTGACGGTAACCAATGCTGCGACGAACCAGTCGACGACCAAGACCTCATCGATCAGTGTCGGCAATGTGGCGGCCCAGTTCACTGCGTGGAACGTCCCCGGCCAAGCACCGGAGGGCAGTACGGTCGTCGTCGATGTAGCGGCCAACGATCCCGGCGCTTATGATCAGCTCTCCTATGCATGGACGGTGACTGGGCCGGAGTCGTTCAAGGGGGCGGGCACGTCCTTCAGTTTCATGCCCGTCCGCGAGGGTCTATATACCGTCGGAATCGAGGTGACGGACGACGCCGGTGCGATCGCCACGCGACAGTCCACCCTGGTTGTGGTCAATCAAGCGCCCCACATCACCCGCTTCACCATGCCAGAGTTCGGCCTGCAGTCGGTGCAGGTTTCCCTCGAAGCCTCGGCGACGGACGTCGATGCACTCACCTATCGCTGGATCATTTCGCCGCCTGGAACCACCGGTACGGCACCGATCATTCTCCATTCCCCAGACGCCCAGTTCACTCCCGCGTCGCTCGGCAACTACCATGTCGAATTGATCGTAACCGATACGGATGGTGCCACCACCAGCCGAGTTGGGACCGTCAGCGTTATCCCCTCTGGCACGTTGGTCGATACGAAGGAAGACGGCATGCCCGACCCCAACGATGGCAAGACAACTTTTCGCGAAGCGGTGAACGCATCGCAGGCTGGCGGCGGAGCGGTTACTTTCGATCCAAGTCTCGCGGACGCCGACGGAGTGATCCAAATCGAGCTGACGACCATTGGCGATACGTCGCACGGCAACTCGGCGATCCGGATCGGTAGCAATGCATCGATCATCGGCGATTTTCGATATCAGGTGGTGCTCTCCATTCCCGACAGTGCGCCGGAGATGCGTCACTTTTTCGTGGACCGGACCGGTTCCCAGTTTCCGCAACTCTTGCTGCAATACGTCACGCTCACCGGAGGAACGATCCGCAATACGGCGGATGCGTACGGCGGCGCCATCTATAACGAAGCCCTGGTTTTCTTCTTTGGCAGTACGCTCCATGGCAATCGCGTGGAGAGCACCAATGGGATAGGGTACGGTGGCGGCATTTTTGTCGACCGCGATGCCAGTGTGCTGTTCAGCGATGCCACCCTCTCGAACAACGTCGCTGCCGGAACAAGTGGGAGCAAGGGCGGCGGTGTTTATAACCGTGACGGCGTGGTGAAATTTTACACCAGCACCGTGACTGACAATCAAGCCGAGATTGGAGCGGGAGTTTCTTCGGACATCCCCAATGTTTATGAATACCTGCTGCTTTTGCAGAATACGATCGTCGCTGGCAATCGGGCGCCAAACGGCGGAGCCGCAGGCAGCGACATTGCTTATGTAGGTAACTTTGCAGCATACGCGAGCCTCGCCGGCAGCCTTTCGCCAGACGTCTCGCGTGCCGGGCTGACGCGGACATCCGACCCGAAGCTGGGGCCACTGCAACACAACGGCGGGCCCGCGATGACCCACGCGCTGTTGTCTGAAAGTCCCGCCATCGACCCCGTCGCCAGCGGCGATGCCGTGAACGTTTATGATCAGCGCGGCATACTGCGCGATGCGGCGCCCGACATCGGTGCGTACGAATTTTCCGCTCCCGATGTCACCATCGCCGATGCCTACGTCACCGAAGGCAATGACGGCGAGTCGAATCTCAACTTCACAATCACCCGGTCTCGCAACACGTCAACTTTCAGTTTTGTTGTAGAAACCGCCAACCTCTCCGCAATCGCTGGCAGTGATTACACCGGCCTGGCACCCACGGTAAAAACGTTCCAGCGCGGTGGATCGCATACGATGACCGTCAGCATCCCCGTGCTGGGCGACCTGGAAGGTGAACTGGATGAGACGTTTGCCGTAAATATTCGTCCGCATATTTTCACCCAGCATGCGGTGTTTCCGGCCCCACAAGCGATCGGCACCATCCTCAACGATGACGACCACTTCGTCGTTAACACGCCGTTTGACGCCATCAATAACATGGACCCGTACATGAGCCTCCGCGAGGCGATCAGCGCAGGCGGGACAAGTCAGAAGCGGATTGAGTTCGCTGACAGCCTGTCCGGCCAAACCATCGAGCTGACCGAAGTCGGCGACCATACGCAGGGAGCTTCGGCATTGTTAATCGACCATACCGTCACGATTTCCGGCGAACATACACCGGGCCTGACCATCGCACGCCCCGATAGTGCTAATCCGATGCGGTTGTTCTTGGTGGATGACAGCGGTGTGCTGACGCTCAGTCAGCTGACCCTGACCGGCGGCTTGGCACTCGGGACTCAAGCCAGCACCGCCGGTCAAGACGGTGGCGACGGGATCGGCGGCGCGATTCTCAATCGGTACGGCTTGGTTCTGGAGAACGTAACGTTGACCGGCAACCGTGCGGTCGGCGGTGACGGCGGCTTCGCAGCCGCAAACGTCGAAGCCGGTCAGGGGGGCGACGGACTGGGTGGCGCGCTCTTCAGCACCGACAGCGTCTTAGCCACCAACGTCACTTTCTCTGCTAACGCTGCCGTGGGCGGCGGAGGCGGTCGCGACCCGAATACCGGTCAGCTCGTCGCTCAGGGTGGGATAGGGTTTGGTGGTGCCGTAACCAATCTGGACGGAAGATTTGCCCAGTTTGTTCACTCGACGTTGGCGGATAACGAAGTGGTTGCGGGCGGTAGCGCCAACGCGGATCCGTCCGCCCCACTGGCAGGCGGTGCGATCCACAACGAACAACGCCATAGCAACTCCCAGTTCATCCTCGCCAACAGCGTGGTGGCAGATTCTCGAGGCGGTATGGATGTCGTCAATGCTGGCGGTACGTTCGCTGGTGGTTACAATCTGATCGAAAGCTCCAGCGGTGTGCCGTCCAGTGTGATCCTTTTCACAGCGGATCCGTGGCTGGGAACATTGACTGACAATGGCGGCCACACGCCCACCCATTCGTTGAATCCGGGAAGTGTCGCCATCAACGCCGGCACAAACCTTACCAGCGTGCCGCGCGATCAACGCGGGCGTACTCGCGACGCCCGGCCCGATTTAGGTGCCTTCGAATCCTCGGCGCCCGCGGCAGCTCCCGGTGGACCTTATGTCGCCGTGGAAGGAACCGAGATTCAACTGGATGGTGGCCAGTCGTTCGGCAGCAACGGGATCGTGCAATACGCGTGGGATCTTGACTACGACGGCGTTACCTTTGATGCCGACCTGTCCTCCACTCAGGCGGTTTCCCACGTGACGTTCGCGGATCATTTCGCCACCCGTACGATCGCCTTGCAGATCACCGACGGCAGTGACGCGGTTGATATCCGAACCACGACTCTGGAGGTACTCAACGTCAAACCGACGATCACCCTGGCGGGCGCGGCAAGCAGCGACGAGGGCGCGGCCTATACCTTGCAGCTGTCCGCCATCGATCCGGGCGACGATGCGATTCAACACTGGGTGATCCAGTGGGGCGATGGACAGAGTCAGTTTGTCACCGGCAATCCGTCGAGTGTCGATCATGTTTACCGGGACGGTCTGGCCAGTCACACGATCTCGGCCACGGCCACGGACGAAGACGGGACCTACGCCGCCACCAACCAGATCGCGATCGAGATTCGGAATGTGTCGCCACAACGGACGTTTGCGGGGTCTGCGAATGTGCTCGAAGGAGACGTCTACACCTTGAACCTCTCGTCCAGCGATCTCGGTGCGGACACGATCCAGTACTGGACGGTCGATTGGGGCGATGGACTGACGGAAACCATTGTCGGAAATCCACCGTCCGTGACGCATGTTTATGCGGATGGCCCAGCCGTGCATCCAATTTCGGCCACGGCCACCGATGAGGACGGCACGTTTGCCGCGACTCCAGTGAACTCGGCAATCGTTCAGGTGAATAATGTCGCTCCCTCCCCATCGCTTGATTCCATCAGTTCCCCACGGCATGTCGACACCCCGGTGCATATGGAGGCGTCCGCGACGGACCCTGCAGGTGCGTCGGACACGTTGACGTTTTCCTGGCGGGTGCTCAGGGGGGCTGTCGAAGTGGCAACCGGTAGCGGGACGCGATTCAGCTTTACACCTGCCATCGCAGGACTGTATGCCGTGCAGTTGACCGTAGATGACGAAGACGGCGGCTCGGCAACGCGGAGTGCCGTGATCGACGTGCTGGCCGCCACCCCCGTGATCTCGGACTTCCTGGTACCCCAGAGCGGGCTCGAGGGAACGACGATCGCGGTCAGCGCGATGGCATTCAATCCGCTGGGAGGTCTGCCTGAATACCAATGGAGTGTCGCCAAAAACGGACGGCCGTGGCTCACGGCCGCGTCGCCTTCCTTCGAATTCACGCCGGACGACCAGGGTGACTACGAGGTGCGGCTGGTGGCCGTCAATGCGTTCGGATCCGTAACGCGTTGGGCAACCGTCACCGTCGACAACCTGGCGCCCGTCGTCGGACCGCTCCAGCTTCCGTCCGCCGCCGTCGAGGGAACGCCGGTGATCATCACGGTTGCCGCCAGCGACCCTGCTGGCATGGCCACAGACCGCACTGTCGGGCTGTACGAAGTTCAATACACCATCGTCCCCCATCCGTCCGCCGACACCCCCGCCGGCGACTGGATCTCCATCGGCACGATCGATATGAACGGCTTGGTGGGAGTCCCCTTTCTCTCGCACCTTCGACACCGCTTCAATTTCGACGCCGTTAGCGCCACCGGAATTCGGCTGATGGTGCCCGAGGGCGCGGCGATCGACGAACTGGAACTGTACGCCGACCACGGCGCCGTGGTACCGGTTCGGGTCCCCGGTATGCGGCTGATTGAGACCGGGGGGACCACCAGCGGTGGCTACGTACCGCGGAACCTGGCACTGGCCGCCGCTGGCGCAGTCCCCTTCGCCCTGGATGAAGGTGCCAGCTTCGGCCACCTGCTGGCCGCGGTGAACGATGGCCTGTACGGAAATTCCAACAGTTGGATCGGCAATGGCCAAACAGGAACCATGGGGGCCTTTGTGGGGGTTCGCCTGGCGCAGCCCGAGTCGATCAGCCAGATCGCCTTTGGTCGCGACAACGGCGGCGAAGCAACGGTCTTCCGCGACCGATCGCAGGGAACCTACACCATCCAGTACACGACGGCACCCGCTCCTGACGCCGCCACGCCCGATGCTCAATGGCAGACGATTGATACTGTCCGCTACTCGTCAAGCACGACCGATCCTCAGAAACGCCATCTGTACGAATTCGATACCCTGGCCAGCGTCACGGGCGTGCGGATTTTGGTTCCGCGCACCGGACTCGACGGGGGCACGGCCATTGACGAGATCGAGGTCTATTCGGCGGTCCGGCGTATCCAGACCGGCGGCGATGACGGCAACGGCGGTGTGCCGGATAATCTCGCCCTGGCGGCCAATGGTGCGCTCCCGTTCGCGCTGGACGAGCTGGACCCAGGCGGGCAACACGCGATCAATAAACTGAATGACGGTGTATACGGCAATTCGAATGCGTGGATCGGCAACGGCGCCGCGGGTCCGTCGGGACCGCTGGCAGGTGTGGTGCTGGCTTCGGCGCAAACCATCAACCGCATCGCCTTTGGCCGCGACAACGGAGGTGAGGCAGCCGCTTACACCGACCGCTCGCTGGGCAACTACACGCTGCAATTCACGACCGTGTCAAATCCCCTCGCCGGAAGCGAATCCGATTGGAAAACCATTGGCAGCGTGACCTATACGACGGCCAGCGCCCAGCGACCGTTGCGCAATCTGTACGAGTTTGAACCGATCGAAAACGTCACGGCAGTCCGCATCCTGGTTCCGGCCACCAGCGCTTCCGGCGGAACCGCGATTGACGAGATCGAAGTCTACGCACCCGAACCCGTCGCGCTCGACGGCCTGGAATTGAATGGCGGCGGGCTGGCGTTTGCCGAACAGGCAGGCACGTTCGCTGCAGATAACCTGGCGGCACGCGGGGCCGGAGCCCTCGGTTTCGCCTCCGACGCGTTGGACGGACATCTTGCCAGCTCGGTCAACGACGGCCTGTTTAGCCGAGGAAACAGCTGGATCGATGCCACTGGAGGCGACCAGTTTGTCGGCCTCAATTTGGGATCGATCCCGGTCTCCTTGTCGTCATTGGCATTCGGTCACAATAACCGGCAGACTGGCCACGGGCCGGGAAGCAATGACACGCTGACATACGACTGGACCGTCTTTTATGGAGACGCCGTGTTCGCTGCAGAGACGGGGACCGATCTGTCGGCCTTCCGCTTTATGCCGAACGAGGATGGAGACTATCGGATCCAACTGAGTGTGTCCGATGAAGATGGCGGGGTTTCTCCATTGACAACCGAAATGATTTCGGTCGCTAATGCCCTGCCGACACTGGATGCCGGTCCAGATCAAACGCCCCATGAAGGTGCGTTCATCACGCTCGGCCCAGCCACCTTCACCGATCCCGGCTTTGATAACCCAGCCGGCGGCACGCAGGAAAACTTTGCAGCCACCATCCATTGGGGTGACGGCACCAGCGAACCGCTCAGCGACATCACACTCGTCGAACTTCCCGGCAGCGAAGGCGTTTTAACGACCGGCACGATCAACGCCACACACGCTTATGCCGACAACGGCACCTACACCGTCACGGTCACCGTCCAAGACGACGACGGCTTGGCCGTCTCGGATACGTTTAATGTGTTGGTCACCAACGTCCTGCCAACGCTGGACGCTGGTCCGGATCAAACGACCGTCGAAGGCGCGTTCATCACGCTCGGCCGGGCCACCTTCACCGATCCCGGATTCGATAACC
>NZ_JBFHKV010000003.1:0-29815 GCF_041595215.1 Stieleria sp.
CGCTGCACACGTCGCTGAGCAATCAGGGCGCCACGGCGGACGGCTTGCGAACCGTGGCCGAGCGATTGGCGTTGGCGGCGACGAAGACAACAGGTATCGCAGCCAAAGTGTGGACCAAGCAAGCTGTTGCCGGGGTCCACACCAACGACACGCCACCGGGGCGACCTGCAATCACGTCAGCCGACACAACATCGGTCGCAACGAAGTCAGCCGCAACGAAGGCAGCCGCAACGACGTTGGTCGGGACGTGGTCGGCGAAGACGTCAGCCAGCGATGCCTGGGCCATTCGCTTCGATGCCGACGACAACTTCGTGATGGTTCATACCCGAAGCGGAAAGAACTCGGTGTCGCGAGGCACGTACCAGACGACCGGCGATCGATTGGTGCTGAGCGAATCGTCCGGCGTGTCGTTGACCGGCACACTGGAGCGTCCCTCGGGCAACGCGTTTCGATGGCGACTGCAGAACACCGGCGGCGACGTCGTCGCGACGCTTTCGTTCAGCAAGCAGTAGCACTCACTCCAACTCCGGAAAACGGATGAACGAATCGGGAGGTTGAAAGAGTTCCTCCCACGTGGCATCTTCGCGGTCGTCGGTGGCGTCCGCTTCGATCACGAGCGCGTCGGGTTCGACGAATTCGTCGTCGATGATCAATTCCGCCAGCGAACGGGCGACTTCCACGGCCGTCTTCACCTCGTCGACCAGTTCGTCCACCGCGGCGTCAGCGACGATGCGTCCCAAGTGCGGGTCAAGCTCGTGCCCGACATCCCAACTGACGTGGAATTGCGTGGCCAATCGTGCAAAGAGCTGGACCGCGGCGGTCGCGATTCGAATCGGTTCGGCGGCCGCATCGGCGTCGCATAACTCGGCGTCGCGTAACTCGGCGTCGCTTAAATCGACGACCAGTGCGACGCTCAGGGTGTCGGCGTCGATGGTTTCGACCTGCGTGGCGGCCGCATCGATCTGCTGCTTGCGGCACTCGGCCGGCAGCGCTGCCACGATTCGCTCGATCCGCTCGGGATCATCCACGGGGCTACTGGTGTAAACGAAACGAATTTGCATGCCTGGGAGAAACAGTCGGGGATCCTGCCGGGTGAGATGACTGATAGACTAGTGCTTCGGGCCTCGCCCTTGGGAAGATGACGTTAACTTAATGGTATCGGGCTGGAATCCACACACCTCTTTGGAATCGTTTCGGTGAAACCTTCTTACGCCTCCATCATTGTTGCGGGATTGCTGTGTTTGAGTCTCGGTTGTCCGTCCAAGTCGTCGGTGGAACCGGGGCCGGAAGCGCAGGCAGACCCTGCACCGCGCTCGCCGACAGACTCCGCGGACCGGGCGGCAGACATCGCCGCGGCCGTTGAAGCGGTGGCGAAGACGCGTCGCGATGGAAACAACGCGGTGATCGAGGTCGACCTCCGCGACGCGGACGTCACCGGTGTGCTGGAGCAACTTGCTGCGCTGCCGAAACTGCGCAGCGTGTTGCTGTCGGGATCCAACGTCGACGACGACGGTTTGATCAGTGTTGCGAAGATTGACTCGTTGCAAAACCTGGATCTGCGCGGCTGTGCGGTCGGCGATGCGGGGGTTGCGCATTTGGGCGGACTGAAACAGCTCAAGGCGATCAAGTTTTCGGGAAAAGACGACGCCACCCAGGTGACCGATGCCGGGATGAAAACGTTGGGTGGGATCAAGACGCTGGAAGTGATCGCGTTGGACTTTCTGCCGATCACCGACCAAGGCATCGCGTCGCTGGGGGGACTATCCAAGCTGAGTGAATTGTATCTGGCGGGGACACAGGTGACCGACGACGCCGCCCAGACGTTGGCATCGTTTCCGGCGCTGATGAAGTTGCGGATCGCGTCCACGGCATTTGGCAACGACGGGCTGGCTGAACTGGCCGGGCTGTCGCAATTGGTCGAATTGGATCTCAGCGAGTGTGCGGGGATCGACAATGCGGCGTTGGAAACACTCGCAGGGTTCACAAAACTTTCCAAGCTGAATCTTTACGCGACGTCGGTCGGCGATGGGGACTGGGGACAACTGTCCGGCGCGAGCGGGTTACAGTGGCTCAACGTCGACAAGACCAACGTCGGTGATGCGTCGCTCGATGCCCTGGGCAAGCTGACCGAATTGACGTTTCTGCATTTGGGCAGCACGCAAATCACCGACGCGGGACTGCCGCAGTTGGCGGGATTGTCGAAGCTTGAAAAACTGATCGTGACACGAACGGCGGTCACCCAAGCCGGCGTCGATCAGCTGCAACCGCAATTGCCCGAGACCGAAATTCAACTCGAGTATGTCCCGGGCAAGTGAGCCCTGGTGGACCGTTTCGTCACGGGTGAACCTTGTCCGCGGCACGACCATCGATCATGTTAAGCGACACGAACGATCAGAGGGCGGGGTGATCGCTCGTCGGTATTGTACCGGCGGGAGGAAAGTCCGGGCTCCGCAGGACAGGATGGTCGATAACGTCGACCGGCCGCGAGGCTAGGGAAAGTGCAACAGAGAGTAGACCGCCGAACGGTCCGCGCGGGGTTCGCCCCTGGCGGATGCGTGGTGAGGGTGAAACGGTGCGGTAAGAGCGCACCAGCGATCGGGGTGACTCGATCGGCTCGGTAAACCCCATCCGGAGCTAGACCAAACAGGGTGCAGAAGCGGTCCGCTTCGCGATCGACACCCGGGTAGGTCGCAATGGAGGCGACGAGCAATCGTCGTGCACAGATAAATGGTCGCCACCATCGACGTCGCCGGGCTCTGGTCCGGCATGGCGTTCGATCGGTACAGAACCCGGCTTACAAGCCCTCTGGTCGTTCGTCTTCATTGGCCGGGGAGTGCCCCGAGACGCCTCAAACCCGCAGAATCTCGGCTTGCGATGATCGCGGCGGATTGCCTAGATCTTTCACAGAACTCTCTGAGAACGAAATGGAATTCCGCAACTATCTGACCTGTTTTTGGCCGGGGCTCAGCGAGCTCTGGTGGCGTGGTCGGTTGTCAGCATTGCCGTTGGCGATCGGGTTCGGTATCGGTTTGAATTCACTGTTGATTCTCAAACACTTCTATCCGACCTGGTTGGATCCGTTGCTGGTTCGATCCGCCTGGTGGGTCGGCGTGTGCGTCTGGATCTGCTGGACGGTCAAGAGCTTCCGCGAATTGCCAGCATTGATCAATCCACGAGCGGTGACCGACGCACCCGATCGTTTTGTCGAAGCCCAAGCGGCGTATCTGCGCGGCGACTGGGAGGCGACCGAACCGCTGTTGCTGGGGATTTTGGCGATCGAACCGCGCGACCCCCCGGCGTTGCTGATGTTGTCGAGCCTCTATCGTCATACAGGGCGAGTGACCAGTGCGGCCGTGCTGTTGGATGAAATGCGGCGTCTGGAGATTGCCGATCGATGGCAGATTGAGATGGATGCCGAGGCGGCTCGGATCGCTCGCGACGCCGAATCGGCAGAGGAATCCGACGAGGACGCGGACGAGGAGTCAAGCGAGCTGTCGGCCTCGGAGTTGCAGGAGGATGGCAATGCTGCCGATTTGACAGCGGCGTGAGTGGGTTTTATGAGGGAATGCATCGAGTGAAACGGTGCGTTTGGATCCTTTCCCCGTGAAACTGACAACGTGACGACGGATTTGGCTCAGAGAAACGTAAAAATTTAAACCGCGTTTTTGCTTCAAATTCATGTTTGAGGGCGGTTGTTTCGCTGGGACTCCTATCCCCCAAAATTTACAAAACCGATAGAATCGAAGTGAGCCGGTTGATTGCCGGCGATCCCTTCCGCCGCTGTGTCCTCAAGCGGTCGTTGTGACTCGATCTCGCTTGGAATGGCGTACGGTTTGCTGATAAGGGACTGACGAGGAATCGAGACGAACGAATCGCCAAGTTGACAGTTCGGCTGTCAATCTGAGTTTTGAACAATGCAAGGCCGACGTGGTTACAAAAAGCGGGATTCACCTCCCCTTTGGACGCTTCGTCTGATTTGAATGGACCAACCCAGGTGTGTTCCCCCCGCGGGCGCATCCCTGGCAAAACCCGCCGGGTAACGAGACAACCAAATGTACGAACGATTTACCGACCGCGCTCGCAAAGTGATGCAACTGGCCAACCAGGAAGCACAGCGTTTTAACCATGAATACATCGGGACCGAGCATATTTTGCTCGGACTGGTCAAGGAAGGCAGTGGTGTCGCCGCCAATGTGCTGAAAAACCTGGACGTCGATCTTCGCAAGATTCGCTTGGAGGTCGAAAAGCTCGTCCAAAGCGGCCCCGAGATGGTGACCGTCGGAAAGCTGCCGCAAACGCCCCGGGCCAAGAAGGTGATCGAGTATTCCATGGAGGAAGCTCGAAATCTCAATCACAGTTACGTCGGAACCGAACACATCTTGCTCGGCCTGCTCCGAGAACAAGAAGGCGTCGCCGCTCAGGTCTTGATGAACCTGGGACTGAAACTCGAAGACGTCCGCGAAGAAGTGCTCAACCTGCTCGGCCATGGACTCGAGGGTGCCGAAGTCGGTGAACGCGGTGGACGCGGCACCGAAGAAGGCAGCTCGGGTAGCGCGTCGGGCAAGAGCGGCAAGAGCAAGACGCCGGCACTGGACAGTTTCGGCCGTGACCTGACCGAATTGGCTCGCAAGGGCGAATTGGATCCGGTCATCGGGCGGGAACGCGAAATCGAACGCGCCATCCAAATCCTGTGCCGACGAACCAAGAACAACCCGGTGCTGCTCGGTGAGGCCGGCGTCGGCAAGACCGCGATCGTCGAAGGATTCGCCCAAAAGGTGATCGAAGGCGAAGTCCCCGAAATCCTGGCCGAAAAACGAATCGTGGTCCTCGACCTGGCGATGATGGTTGCCGGCACTAAGTATCGTGGACAATTCGAAGAACGTATCAAAGCGGTCATGACCGAAGTCCGCCGCGTCAAGAACACGATCCTGTTCATCGACGAACTCCACACCCTGGTCGGTGCCGGTGGAGCCGAAGGCGCGATCGACGCCGCCAACGTGCTCAAACCCGCCCTCGCCCGAGGCGAGATCCAGTGCATCGGTGCCACCACGCTGGACGAGTACCGAAAGTACATCGAAAAGGACAACGCGTTGGCGCGACGTTTTCAAGAGATCATCGTCGAACCGACCGGTAAGCAAGAGACCATCGCCATCCTGAAAGGCCTGCGCGAACGCTACGAAGAGCACCACCGCGTGCAAATCACCGACGACGCCGTGGTGTCGGCTGTCGAGATGAGCGAACGCTACATCACCGCGCGATGCCTGCCCGACAAGGCGATCGATGTGATCGACGAAGCCGGTGCACGGGTTCGTTTGCGCACGATGACGCGTCCGCCGGATCTGAAAGAAATCGACGAAGAAGTCGAACAGCTGAACAAAGAAAAGGAAGACGCGGTCGCCAATCAGGATTTCGAAAAAGCGGCCAACCTGCGTGATCAGGCCGAAAAGCTTCGCAAGAAGAAAGACCAGATCACTCAGGACTGGCGCGAGAAGAGCCAGCAAACCGACGGCGTCGTCGACGAAGAAGTCATCGCCGAAGTCGTCAGCAAGATGACCGGCATCCCGTTGACCCGACTGTCGACCGAAGACAGCTTGCGGCTGATGCGGATGGAAGAGGAACTGCACAAGCGAGTCGTCAGCCAGGACCTGGCGGTTTCGGCCGTTGCCAAAGCCGTTCGCCGAAGTCGCAGTGGTTTGAAAGACCCGCGACGTCCGACCGGTTCGTTTATCTTCGCCGGACCGACCGGTGTCGGGAAAACCTTGCTCGCCAAAGCGCTCGCCGAATACATGTTCGGTGACAGCGATGCACTCGTGCACATCGACATGAGCGAGTACATGGAGAAGCACAACGTCAGCCGTTTGATCGGGGCACCTCCCGGATTCGTCGGCTACGAAGAAGGCGGCCAGTTGACCGAGAAGATTCGACGTCGACCCTACGCCGTGGTGCTGTTCGACGAAATCGAAAAGGCACACCCCGACGTGTTCAACATGATGCTGCAAGTCATGGAAGAAGGCCGCTTGACCGACTCGTTCGGACGCAACGTCGACTTCCGCAACACGATCTTGATCATGACCACCAACGCCGGTGCCGAAGCGATCAAGAACGAGTCGGCGTTTGGGTTCCAGAAATCCGACACCGATGCCAGCTACGAATCGATGAAGACGCGTGTGATGGAACAGATCGAACGCGTCTTCCGGCCCGAGTTCCTGAACCGCTTGGATGACACCATCATCTTCCGTCACCTGACGCGTCAGGACTTGAAACTGGTCATCGATTTCGAACTCTCCAAGGTCCGCGAACGCTTGCTCGACCGCGGATTGGCGTTGGAACTTCAAGACGAAGCGAAAGAGTTCTTGATTCGTCGGGGAACCGATCTGGATTACGGTGCTCGTCCGCTGCGTCGTGCGATCGAACAGCGAATCGAAGACCCGCTCAGCGAAGAACTGCTCCGCGGTGCGTTCGAAGGCAAGGACACGATCGTGGTCAAAGGGATCCTGGAAAACTCCGATGGCGATTCCGTCGCCCCGAGCGACATGACCGTGACCGACGATGGAAAGATGATCGACCCCGACGGCAAGAAGGTCAAAGTAGTTCGACTCGAGTTCCACGGCGAAACCCGTGGCTTGGCCGAGGAAAAAGAACAACCCGTCAGCGCCTCGGTCGGCGAGTCCGAGGAAAACAAAGACGACTCGGGCAACTGATCCGTCGACCAACGGCTGATTGAAAAACGAAACCCCGCCGGTCATCAACCGGCGGGGTTTCTTATTGCGCCCGTTCGAGTCAACGCTGTGAAGCATTTATTCCCTGCGTTTGACGAGGTGTTAGCGGCAGGGCGCAAGCCCAATACCGCTAAATCGACAAGGTATTGACCAGCGCAGGGCCCGTAGGCTAGCGCCAAACGGCTGATAATCAATTGACATCAGCCGGTTCGCGCCAGCGTCCGGGCGCCCCTCAATGTCGATTTAGCGGTATTGGGCGCAAGCCCTCCGGTCCCTCGTCGTTCCCGAAACACCGGAGGGCTCGCGCCCTACCGCTAACAAATGCTTCACAGCGTTGCCTTTCGAGTGCTACGCCGAGATTGAATCTTAGGGTTGAAGCCGTAGCGGAAGCCGCCAAGGCGGTCGGCGGAGCGGAAACCGACGGCCTGAACCAGCAGTCTATCGCAGCTCAATTTCCGGGTCGTGGACGAGGCGACGCGTCCTCTGTCGTCGGCATATCGGCAAGGACTCGTCGCCTCGCCCACTACCGCCTACCCGAAAACCAAGGTGCGGCGGCATACTAAGCCGCCTCTCTGCGAAGCGGTGCCTCGGCCGAGGGCAGGTTGACCACGTGGGCTCTGTCGTTGGCCGATGGGACACTGTCGGGGTCGATCGCGCGACGGACCGCCGAAAGGCTGTTGCGATAGCGCATCATCCCGATCATCTCGCCCACCGAACTTGAACCCAGCAGCGCCTCTCGTAGCATCGCGACCCTTCCGGGGACCGGCTCGCCGGGTAACACACGATTGCGGATCGCGCCCAGGCATTGGCCACGAGCCATGTCCGAGTCATCGGCCGTTGCCAATGCGTCTTCGGCCTCAATGCAGCAGCCGTCCGCCGAGGCGAATTTCCATCCGGCACGTTTCATCAGGCACCCCATCGCGTAGCTGACCGCGATCGGATCACTCATCGCCGGCGCGACGGCGTCGAGCAGGTTGCCGAGCAAGTGGCGGCGGGCAAAAAAGGCGCTGACAAAAAAACCACTGAGCGGCCCTTTGGGCGCACGTCCGGAGCGGCTTTGGCAGAATCGCCCGTCGGAATCCGTCCAATGCGCGCCTTCGACGGGCCGGCCGGACTGGTCGATCAATGTCGGCGCCACGGCTCCGACTTGCGGGTTGTCAAATGGCTGCAACGCGTGCTCCAGCCAATCGGCCTGGGCCCGCATGCCGGTCCCCAGAACGTGGACGAACGGGGCCGTCGTGACATCAAACGCATCACGTACCAGGTCGGTCAAATTGGACGATCGGGCGGTCACAAAGCTGACTTCGTCGCTCAGCTCAAAGGGATCAGCATACGTCCCATTGTGGACCGCGATGATCTGGCAATCATCCGTCTGATTTTCCAAAACACTGAGCAGCGTTTCCTCGAAAAGTTTCTCGTCACGCTGCAGCGGAATCACAATCGAGACGCGGGCGGGCCGCGGAAATTTCGGCACTGGAAGACTCCAGTAATGCGTAGGTGAACAGGGTCTGGAAAGAAAATCGGAGTTCTGAGCCGGCAATATTCAGTCGATCAGCGGGCTAGGGCAGCGGTTTCAGTGGCAAGAAGAAGCCGACAGACGGTCCGAAGCGTACAACCGGAAAGGTTTGACAGCGCGGGCGCAGTTCGCGGGAGCGAAGCCCGGGGTTTGCCAGCTGCGGCAGCGCGAGCAACATCATGGCGAGAAAGCCGAAACGGACCAAAAGATGAATTGGTCAAAAGATGAATTGGTCAAAAGATGAATTGGTCAAAAGATAACGTGGAGCACCGACCTTAAGTTGCCGGGAACTCCCGTTTTTTGACCAACCAATTTTTTGACCAACCAATTGTCTTGGCCAACCGATCGGCCTGCCCGTCAATCGCCGTGTTTTTCGCGCAGGCGTCCCGACAGTCGCAGCATCCATTGGATGCGTTCGAACTCGGCGAGCCATTCGGCGGTGACGGCTTGGAGCAGGTCGACATTGACGGCGCCGATGCCGGTCGGGCAACTGGGGCCGAGCTGGGTGGCCGCCATGTGTCGATAGGTCGCCAGGGTGCGGTCGCCATAGCGTCCGCAGACGAAATTGTCTTCGCTGAGAAACAAGACCGACGGGACGCGATGGGCGCCGCAGGTCGAAATGGATTCGGCGAACGCGCTGTGTTCGTCTCGATCAAAGAAACGCACCCGAATGTTTTCATTCGCGGCTGCGAAGTGATCGAACACGGGGCACTGATTGATACAGTCTCCGCACCAGGCGCCGGCCGAGACGAGCACCTTCATCTCGCGGACGAATCCCGCCAACAGTTCGCGTTGTGATTCGCTGAGGCGAACTTCCGAGTGCACCGCGCTCCAGCGACTCCGCTGAGCCTCGTTGCCGTGTTTGGCCAAGAACGCATCGTACGAGAGCCCTTGTTCGAACAGGGCGGCAAGGTCGAGTGGCATCGATTAGCGATTTTCAATCGGGACGACGGTTCGTTCGTTTTGCCCGGTGTAGATTTGCCGGGGGCGATAGATTCGCTTTCCGGGCGTCGCGTGAAGTTCTTTCCAGTGAGCGATCCAACCGGGGAGTCGCCCGAGGGAGAACAGCACGGTAAACATCTGGACGGGAATCCCCATCGCCCGATAGATCACGCCGGAATAGAAGTCGACGTTCGGATAGAGTTTCCGTTCGACGAAGTATTCATCTTCCAGCGCCACGTCTTGCAGTTCTTGGGCGACGTGGAACAAGGGGTCGTCGATGTTCAGTTTGGCGAGCAGCTTGTCGCAGCAGGCCCGAATGATTTGGGCGCGGGGGTCAAAGTTCTTGTAGACGCGGTGGCCGAATCCCATCAAGCGGAAACTGCTGTTCTTGTCCTTGGCCATATCGACGTACTTCTTGACGTTCCCGCCATCGGCCGCGATTTGTTCGAGCATATTCACGCAAGCTTCATTGGCCCCCCCGTGCAGCGGTCCCCACAAGGCGCCGATGCCGGCGGAGATCGATGCGAACAGGTTGGCGTTGCTGCTGCCGACCATTCGAACCGTCGAGGTGCTGCAGTTCTGTTCGTGATCGGCGTGGACGATCAACAGCAAGTTGAGGGCTTCGGCAAAGTCGGGGTCGACCAGGTGATCGTGGGCCGGCGTGGCGAACATCATGTGCAAGAAGTTTTCGCAGTAATCCAAATCGTTGTTCGGATACATGAACGGCTGGCCGATCGACTTCTTGTAGGCGTAAGCGGCGATCGTCGGCAGTTTCGCGAGCAGTCGATAGATCGAGATTTCCACCTGATCCGGATCATCGACCTGCATCGAATCTTGATAAAAGGTCGACAGCGCACCGACGACGCTGCTGAGAATGGCCATCGGGTGGGCGTCACGCGGGAATCCGTTGTAGAACGACCGCATGTCCTCGTGGATCATCGTGTGGTGGCGAATCCCGCTGCGAAAGTTGGCGGCTTCTGCCGGGCTTGGCAATTCGCCATGGATCAGCAGGTAGGCGACTTCGACGAAGTCACAATGGGCGGCCAGGTCCTCGATCGGATAACCGCGATAACGCAGGATGCCTTTTTCGCCGTCCAGGAAAGTGACCGCGCTGCGGGTGCTGCCGGTGTTGACAAAACCTTCGTCCAGGGTGACCAGCCCGGTGCTTCCGCGAAGCGCGGAGATATCGATTCCGCGTTCCCCCTCGGAGCCTTCGACGACCGGGAGCTCGATCTCCTGGTCACCGTAAGTCAGACGAACCGTGCCGGCGTCTTGGGTTTCCAAATTAACGCTTGAACTCATCTCGTGATCCAGGAAATCTCGATGGGGCGAGGGCAGTGCAGTACGGGGGGCTTCGCCATGGGAATGGCGGGGGCGAATGGCGGGGGCAGAATCGATCCGCGGCAGTCGCTGTGTCCACCGCAGGAGTGTACCCCGGTGTCACGCGATCGACAATTAGACTGTCAGTGGATCGGCAGAAGACTGCTTTTGATCGGCTCACAGCCTTTGCAGTAGGGGTGCCGATTCCGCAGTCGGTCGATGTCGCGGTGCAGGGCCCCATCAGCGGTCACATCGGGCAGGCGAGCTTCCCAGGGCCGGCACTCGCGATTGAGCGGGCCGTTGAACAAGCGATTCTCCGTCCGTTCCCACTCGATTTGGTTTCGCATCGGATCACCTTCGCTGTAGTGACCGTCGCGACAGGGGTCGATGATGTGGGGGATCAGGGCCACGATGATCTCGGTCCGCGCCCGTGAGGTCTCGCGGCGTTGAAAGAACTTTCCGACGTGTTTGACGTCACCGAGCCACGGCAGCTTTTTGATCACCACGCGGTCTTCTTCCTGGATCAATCCTCCGACAATCATGCCTTGGTGGTTGTCCAGCATGACCGAGGTTTCCACTTCACGCGTCGTTTCTTCCGGCAGCAGGGTGTCGGGATTGATTTCGCCGCTGCTGACTTTGGGTTTGACCTGGAGCAGGATTCGGTGATCGCGGCTGATCGTCGGCGTGACGTTGAGCACGATGCCGGTGTCCAGATAGCGAACGTCTTGGATCGTTGACGTTTGCGTGACCGTGGCGACGGCAAAGCCGAGTTGTTGGCCGACTTGAATCTTTGCATTCTGGCCGTTGACCACCATCACCCGTGGCGTGGCCAACGTTTTGGCGTCGGTCGTTGTCTCCAACAGGGTCAACAGAGCTTTCAAGTCGCGGCCGCTGATCTCACCAAAGTAAAACGGGTTGGTCGACGTGGCGATGTTATCGGTCAACCGAAATCCGCCCACTCGAACGTCACCGCCCAAGATGTCTTCAAAGTTGACGCCGTGCTCCATGTTGTCCTTTAGCTCGATCTCCATCACGCGAGCTTCGATCATCACCTGCAGCGGGGCCTGGTCGGCCTGCATCAAGTACCGCTCCACTTGCTCCAGCACATCGGGCGTGTCGACGACCACGATCGATTCGCGACCTTTGCGATTGTCGACATCGTCCGCCTTGGAACTGTAGACGCTGCCGATCGGTGACAGCAGGCCATTGACCGTCGGTTCGATGTCTTCGGATCGGGCGTAGTCCAGCGAGAACACACGCAGCTCGCGCGATTCCCGGGGCAGATTGTCTTTCGGGTAAATCAGGATCACGTTGTCGTCGCGTTGGATCGCCAGACCGCACATCCGTGCGATGCTGGTAAGCGTTTGCTCGGGGGTCAGCCCTGCGACGTTGGCGGTCACCGTGCCCTCGACATCGGGAGCGACCAGGATGTTCATGCCATAGCCTTTGGCCAACATCTCCAACACCGTTCGAACATCGACATCGTCAACGCTGAGCGTGACGTCGTCCGTGTTTCCTGGTGTCGGCAGGGTTTCGCGTCCGCCCATCTTGAAGGGCCATTGCAGCGCGACCTCAGCATCGGGCGCGGCGGCCGCCGGCGGCATCGTTGCCATCGGCGACGGAGACGACGCCGCCTGAAGCGGTGCTTCGACGGGCGTTGAATCCGCGGACTCCACGACGGCGGCGGACTCCGTTGCGGCCAGCTGAGCCGTCGCGGGGGCTGCCACCAGCGAACGTTTGGGTTCCGGTTTGACAGGGGCCGCGGTCGGGGAAACCGGATTCGGGCGCATTGGTTCCGGGCGCATTGGTTCCGGGCGCATTGGTTCCGGGCGCATTGGAGCTGGGCGAATCGGCGCTGGGCGAATCGGTGCTGGGATCGAATCATTCGGTTCGGGGTTCGGATCGATCGGGGCCGCCGCAACGACCGGTGCGGCGGGGGACACCAATGCGACCGCCGGTGTGTCCGTCAGAAACGCGGAAAAGCTCGTGTCTTCTGGGCCGTCGGTCGACGCGGCCGTTTGCGAATTGCGTTTGTCCTGCGGTTCAGATTCGCCGGCATCGCCGGGCCGGTCGGCCGGCGTCGCGAACTTCTGTTGACCGGCCAGTGATTCGTCGACCACCACCGATTCCAGTGCGGGGCTGTCGGTTTGACCTTCCAGTTTCTCCGAATGCGCGGGCACGACCACCAACGGGACGTATCGGTCCAGCCGTCGCGGTTCCTGCCTGAGATCACCGAGACCTGGCGCAGTGGTTTCGGGCGGAGCCTCCAGGCTGAACGACTTGGGGCGGAGCAACGTGACGACTTGGGCCGTGCCGCCCGTTTGATACGGGGCATCGTCTTGGAAAGCCGTTATCTGAATACGCTGACCGGAAACACGCTCACCGACCGTCGGCGGGTGGACCACCGGCGTCGCGCGATGCTGTCGATTGGCGGCACGTCGCGCGATCGACTGGCGCAGCTTGATGCGGGCCTGCTCGGTTTCGATCATGGCCGTATAGAGCGAATCCAACCGAGACGCTTTATCGATGCGACCGAGCGCGTCCAGGTTTCCCAACGCAATCGCCGCGTCAACTTGAGATCGCTCCATGCGTTGGCGATACGGCGCGTCGCTGGTTAGGCCGATCTGTTCGGCCGATGCAACCCCTGACGCACCGATCGACGCCAACCCAATGATCAATCGAGCCAGCAGGGATCGGTAGGCTGCCGGTCCGCAGGGCGCCGTCGGCGGTCCTGCTCGTTGCCCATCATCGCTCGCTGGCGAAGGGACCGAGTTGGCAGAACGTGCGGGATAGGAGTTCAATTTCAGCATCGGGTGGCTCGTTGACCGGGACCGTCAGGCTTGTCGCAACCACCGGCGTCAGTCCGGCAGAGCCTCTTGTACCGTTCGCATCGGTCGATCCGACTGTTGGGGTTGATCGGCACGTTCGGGAAGACGCGAAAGTGCGGGTGGGCCGGTCATTTGTCCCGCAAGATCAAAACGAACCGCAGTACCGGCAAGATTACGCCAATCGGAAAACTCTTCCCCCCATCGCCCAGGTCCCACCTCGTGCGGCCCGATGGAGTGGGTGCCTGTTCACTGCCCCAAGCATTCTGTTCAGTGCCCCAAGCATTCAAAGAGCGTCTGTAACGTCGCCCGCAGCGGCTGAACCATGCCAGAGCCGCTGCGCTCGACGAGCAGCCAAGCCTGTCGCCCCGGGGCCGAGTCAATGGCTCGGTCCAGGCGGACGTGGCGATCTCCCAGCAAACCCACTTGGTGTCCGTTGACGGTCAGAATCCGGTCCCCCACGGAAAGCCCGCAACGCTGGGCGGCGCTGCCGGGCAAGACGGCCGTGACCACACATCCCGCCGCCGTGGGCGTGGAACGAACACCCAAAATCCAACGCCGCGGCTCGTCCTCTCGGTGACGCTGATCGGGCCGGGGACCGGTTCCGTGTTGGTTCACCGGGGTGAGAAGCTTTGCCGCACCCGTTTTGTCCGTAACACGATGATCGCCCTGTGCGGTTTCCACCGTGTCAGCGATGGCATTGGTTTTCGGTAGCAACGCCGGCGTGTGATCCGGTCCCTGGCCGAAGACGGTTGCCGAAAGCATGCCGACGATCAGGGCGACGGCGATCACCACGTAGCCCAACACCGGATTTTCAAGCTGATCTTCGTTCACGGGACGGCCTCGCATGATTCTCGTGGCGGTTTCAAAGGTCGCAAAAAACGCGGTTCACCAGACCAAGCGGGAAGCCACCAGAGATGTTACCGATCACCTGGGGTCACCAAAAAGAAACACAATCGGTACCATTCCGCAGATTGGCGGCGGCGGCCATCGGGCCGCAGAGCCATCGCAGAACACCCCTCCTATCCAAACCAGAGATTCGCACGGTCCATGTCCGGGCACGAAACTTCAAAGGGCGGCGTTATCCGCTTCCTGATCGACAATTCTCTCCTGCTGGTGATCGGAGCCGTTGCGGCTTTGACGTGGGCCAACTTGGCTGACCGAAGCGGCAGCTCCAGCTATCAGGATTTCATTCATTACGATGTCCGAAACCTATGGGGCGGCGGCGAACACCACCCCCCCAGCCCCGTTTCGATCGACGATCACGCCGCCTCGCCGTCGGCGGGGGAATCCGCGCCGGCAGATCAAGCGGCCGCCGGGGCGACCGAACACAGTGAAGACGCTCATGGAGAAAGCCACGCGGACGGCGGCCACCATTGGTATTCGCTCGGTTTCTTGATCAACGATGTCTTGATGGCATTGTTCTTTGCCATCGCGGCCAAAGAGGTTTGGGAATCGTTGCTGCCCGGCGGGGCGCTGTCCAATCCGCGGAAAGCGGCGACGCCGTTGCTGGCGACCTTCGGCGGCATTGTCGGCCCGGCGCTGTTTTATCTCGCCGGAGCTTACGCGACGGGAACCCAGGCCGAATTGGGACAGGGATGGGCGGTGCCGTGTGCGACCGATATCGCGTTCAGTTACCTGGTTGCCCGATTGATCTTTGGGGCAGGGCACCCGGCGATCGCCTTCCTGCTATTGCTAGCGATCGCAGACGATGCAGCCGGCTTGATGATTTTGGCGATCTTTTATCCGTCGGCGCCGATCGAACCGATTTGGTTGCTGTTGACCGCCACCGCGATGGGTTTGGCGTGGTTGCTAAGAAAACTGAAGGTTCATTCGCACTGGTTTTATATTCTGGGACCGGGGGTGCTGTCGTGGTTTTCGTTTTACTCGGCGCACATCCACCCGGCTTTGGGTTTGGTGCCGATCATCCCGCTGCTTCCCGCCGCGACGTCCGACCTGGGGATTTTCGCCAAGGCAGAGTTGCAGCGTGACGACACGTTGAACGAATTCGAGCACTTCTGGAAAACCCCCGTCGAATGTATTTTGGGCCTGTTCGGACTCGCCAATGCGGGCGTCGTGCTCAGCAGTGTCGGGACGGGGACCTGGCTGGTGCTGGCCGGACTGCTGCTCGGCAAGCCTGTGGGGATCACGGCGATGACGTTGCTGGCCGAAAAAGGGTTTCGATTGCAGAAACCGGCCGGAATGGATTATCGCCATGTCGTCACCCTCGGTATGGTTGCCGGCATCGGGTTCACTGTCGCGTTGTTCGTTTCGGTGGCGGCCTTCAAGATCCCCGGCGCGACACAGGACTCGGTGAAGATGGGCGCGTTACTCAGTTTCGGCGCCGCCCCACTGGCAATCCTGATCGCCAAACTGCTGTCGATCCGCGCCGACAGCGACGACGAGGATAACGACAAAGAAACCGAGAGCGACGTGGCCGCGTGAGCCGGCTTTTTGAGCCTTCCCCATGTTTGACGGATAAACGCAGATGCAACCGAATCCAACGGATCCAAAACACTTACCGCCCGAGGCGATCGGTGAATGCGAACTCGAACGGCCGCAACCGGCCGACGAACCGATTTCGACAGTCCCGGCGGTCGAAAGCTCGGATCTGTTTGACGAGATGCGTGCGACCATTGCCCGGCTGGAGAAAGACCGCACCTCCCGCGGTGACTTGAAGATCCTGTCCCGGACGCTGCTGGAACTGCGCTATGCCTTCAAAGTGTTTCGTCCCTACCGCCGCCGTCGAAAGGTGACGATTTTCGGTTCCGCCCGCACCAAACCGGATCACCCCGATTACCAATCGGCGGTCGAACTGGGGCGGCGAATGGCCGAACATGGCTGGATGGTGATCACCGGCGCCGGGGGCGGCATCATGGAAGCCGGCCACGTCGGTGCCGGCAAGGAAGCCTCGATGGGACTGAACATCATGCTGCCCTTTGAACAGGGCGCCAACGATGTGATCGAGGGTGATCCCAAACTCGTGACGATGAAGTACTTCTTCACGCGGAAGTTGATGTTCGTCAAAGAATGCAGTGCCGTGGTCTGCTGCGCCGGTGGATTCGGCACGCTGGACGAAGCCCTGGAGACGTTGACATTGATGCAAACCGGAAAGCAGACGATGCTCCCGCTGGTGTTGCTGGACCATCCCCAGGGAAGCTACTGGAGCGATTTGGGAAAGTTCATCGACAAGCAATTGCTCGGCGGCGGCATGATCAGCCCCGACGACGTCGCGCTTTACCGCATCACCAACGACGTGGAGGTGGCGATCGACGAAATTCTAGGGTTTTATCGACGCTACCACAGCATGCGCTACGTCCGCGACCGCCTGGTTTTCCGGCTCAAGGAAAGCCTGCCGGAGGAGAAGATGGAGAAAATCCAGACCGAGTATTCCGGCATCCTGGTCGACGGCCGCTTTGAGCAATGCAAGGCCCTGGCCGAAGAATCGGGTGAACCGGATCTGGCCGGCCTGCCGCGTCTGGTGTTTCACTTCAACCGTCGCAGCCTCGGTAAGCTCCGCAAGTTGATCAACGAAATCAACGCCGACTGAGGCCCGATGATGCCGGGGCCGTGATCTGAGCGGTCAGAACAACATTCTGCCCCGTCGGGTTTTGAAATATCCGCAGCAGTCCCGCCAGCGACGGGGCGTTCCGGGTTATCATATCGGGTCAATTCTCAGCCCGTCGTCGACGATGCTGAGCCCCCGCAACGGTAACTCATCCTCTTGATCTGCAAAGAGATTTCCAAATGAACAGACTCACTCGCCGCCAATTTGTCGGCTCGACCGCATCCGCCGCTGCCGCCCTGACCGTCACGTCTGCGTTGCCGGGCCGTTCGCTTCTCGCGGCCAACGCGAACGACGAAATCAACCTCGGATTCATCAGCTGTGGCGGACGGGCCGGTCAGTTGATGGGACAATTCGAAAAAGTCGAGGGCGTCAACATCGCCGGGCTGTGCGATGTCGATGAAAATCGATTGGGCGCGGCCAAGCAGCGTTTCCCCAAGGCTCAGAGCTGGACGGATCTGCGCGAGTTGATCGAATCACCGAGCATCGACGCCGTGGTCATCGCGACGTGCAATCACTGGCACTGCTTGGCTGCGATCTGGGCGATGGAAGCCGGCAAAGATGTGTACGTCGAAAAACCGCTTTCGCATAGCCAGTGGGAAGGGCGTCAGACGGTGGCGGCGGCACGCAAGTACAACAAGATTTGCCAAATCGGAACGCAGCAACGCAGCGACCCGATGCAGGCCGAGATCAAACGGTTCCTGCACGAAGAAAAGGCGTTGGGCGAGATTCAGGCGGCGCGGGTCAATCGCTACGGCGTCCGTCCGTCGATCGGCCGCCGCGACACCCCGTTGGAAATCGAAAAGAACGTCGCGTATGACCTGTGGCTGGGACCGGCCGCCGATGAGCCGATCTACCGCGAAAAACTGCACTACGATTGGCACTGGGACTGGAACACCGGTAGCGGCGAAATGGGCAACTGGGGCGTCCATGTTCTGGACGATTGTCGCAACAACATCTTCCAAGACAGCGTGGCCTTGCCCCAGCGTGTCCTCGGCGGTGGTGGTCGCGTCGTGTTGAACGACGCAGGCGAAACCCCCAACGTCCACTTCGCCTATTTCGATACCGGATCGATTCCGGTGGTGATCGGGCTGAGCAACTTGCCGTCCCAGCCCGGCGGCAAGAAAAGCCCCTCCCATCCCGGCCCCGCCAGCGGCTACATGGCGTACTGTGAAGGCGGCCGGTTCGAAGGCCAACGTGGCGGCGCGGCCGCCTATGACAGCGACGGCAAAAAGATCAAAGAGTTCAAGGGCAATCGGGGCGACACCGTCCACCAACAGAACTTTATCGATGCCGTTCGCGCCCAGGATCGCAGCCTGCTCAACGCCGAAGTCGCCGTCGGCAACGACAGCACCGGATGGTGCAATTTGGCCAACGTCGCCTTCCAGGCGGGCGAAAGCTTTAGCCGTGAATTGGCCGGCGAGGTCAAACTGGACCAGTGGGACGGGCTGCTCGGTGAAATGGATGAACACCTCGCCGCGCATGATCTGAAACTGGACAGCAGCGAGATCAAGCTGAGCCCGATGTTGTCGTTGGACCCGCAGACCGAACAGTTTGTCGGCTCCGATGCCGACGTCGCCAACGGGTTGCTCCGCCGCCAGTATCGCAAAGGGTACGAAGTTCCCGAGATCGTCTAGCAGGAACTCGCCTACCATGCCGCCCGCCCCGATGGATCGACTCGTGTTTTTTCGCGCCCTCGCGGCGACGTGTCTATGCATGGCGTTTTTCGCCGCGCCGGGTCTTGCCACCGCGCAGGGTGACGCCGCGCAGGGTGGCACGAGGCGTCAGGCCGCAGTCGAATCCGGCGATGTCATCCACAGCCTGCTGGATTTGAAACGGCATTACGGGCGAACGGACGTGGAGTCACTTCCGGTCGATTTAGTCGCTCGGGTCAACTACTGGGACGTACGCGACCGAGCGGTGTTTGTGCAGGACCAACACAGCGCGATCTACCTGTCCGTTCCGTTCGTCCAGTTTGAGCGTCACAGCCGCCTACCGCCTGGCACCCGCATCCGCGTGATCGGTCGCTTGGTGATGGACGGTCATTACGTTCAAGTTGAAACGGTCGAAGTCTCCGATGACGTCGTCCCCGTCGAACCCAAGTCGCTCCGCATCGAAGACTTGACGCTGGGCAATCGATGGTCGCAGCGGGTCAAGACGACCGGCGTCGTGCGCGAGGTCGCCCGTTTCGGTGACCGTTGGATCGCTTCCTGCACGTCGGGCGATGCCTCGTTTTTGGTTCACCGTTTCGAAGAGAACGCGATCTTCCAATGGACCCGTTTGATCGGTCACGAAGTGGAGATGGAAGGGACGTTGATCTGCGAAGTCGATTCGGACGGACAGCCGACTCGATACATCGTCGAGATGAACGAATTTGATTCCCCCTTGCGACCGATTCGGCACGTCGATGACATCGTCTCGGTCGCCGATGCGGAGAGTAGAACGATCGAACAACTTCGCACCACCGACACGATCGCAGGCGGGTTGTACCAGACCAGCGGTCAAATCACTTCGGTCGCGGCGGGCGACGGCTATTTGATTGAATCCGAGGGCGCTGGGATTTTCATCGCCACCGCGATGGCCCGAGAAGATGCGGCGGGGCACTTGGTGGATGTGACCGTACGCCGCCAGGGGACCAACCAGTTTCAAGCCGTCGCGCTTCATTCCAGGGCTTTTCAGACCGTTCCGCCGCCGCAGCGTGACGAGGCTCAATCCGTTGAGTTGTCGCTGCTTCCCTACCGTGCGACGATCGAAGCCGATTTCATTTTTTCACTCAGCCAGGACGACGAACGCATCATCATGCTCCGTGACGGCGACACGGAGTTTGCGGCGACGTTGACGGTCAACGACGCGACCTGGGAAGACCTCTCGTTGGAAAACGCTCGCCGTGTCGCGGTCACGGGGATGGTGTCCACGGCGCCGCCCGGGATGACCGAGCTGGAGCAAGATTTTTCTCCCGAGTTCATCGTAGAACTGGAAGGCCCCGATGGAGTGCTGGTCGTATCACGCTGGTGGCAATTCTCGCGTTCGGCGGGGATCTCCGCGCTGGCATTGATCGCGGTTTTGGGGGTCGCGGGCATGCTCTGTTTCGCGACGCTGTGGTTTAGATTGCAACGAACGGTGCGAACCAACCGCCGATTGGAATTTCAATTGCGCGAGAGCCAGAAAATGGATGCCCTCGGTCGACTCGCCGGTGGCGTCGCCCACGACTTCAATAACCTGTTGGCCGCGATCGCATCGAATTTGGAATTGATCGACATCGGGGCTCCCCAAAACGACGATCAACCCAGCCACTGTTTAGCCTCGGCCCGCCGGTGCACGGCACAGGCGACCAAACTGGTTCGCTCGCTGCTCGGTTTCACCCGTCAGACGAATCTCGACTTGCAAGTCGGAAATCTTAATGACGCGGTCGAAGAGGCGGTGCTGCTGGCCAAGACGTCGCTGTCACCCGATGTCGTCGTTTCGCTGCAATTGAGCCCCCGGCTTCCGCCATGTCGATTTGACCACGCCCAGCTGGAACAGGTGTTGCTGAATCTCTTGTTCAACGCCCACGACGCCTTGGGCCGGCAAACCGGAACAATCGTTTTGCAGACCGATCCGTTTGTCGACGCCGACGGTTCCCCGTTCACGCGCATTCAGATTCGCGATGACGGTCACGGCATGGACCAGGAAACCCGTGCCCGTGTCTTTGAGCCGTTCTTTACCACCAAGAAAGTCGGCGAAGGCACCGGATTGGGACTGGCGCTTTCTTACGGCGTGATCAACCAGCACGGGGGAACCATTGATTGCCAAAGCGAGTTGGGGCACGGAAGCGTCTTCACGATCCTGTTACCCGCTGCGATCGATGCGCCAACGCCGGCCAAGACACACGGCGACGCCACGCCGTTGAACCAAAGCGCAAAACGTTTCTCCACGTCCACCGAAACCTGCGCCGAACGGGACGAACTGCTGCGCGTCGATAACGCCGAGCAGGCGACCAAGTCTCCGCCCGTTGACGTCGCGATGGAAATCCTGCTCGTCGACGATGACGACGAGGTGCGTCGCGTCGCCAAGTTAAGTCTCGAAGCGATCGGTCACCGCGTGACGGATGCCGCGGGCGGCCGCGAGGCGATCGCGAGGGTCCAGCACGGCGAGACCTTTGATGTGGTCATCCTGGACTTGATGATGCCCGATGTTTCCGGGGCTGAGACCTTTCGACAACTCAAGGCGATCCGTTCGAACCTGCCGATCATCGTCTGCAGTGGCCTGTTGATCGAGATCGAAAAACTCAAGCAGGTCTCCGGCAGGAAGCCCGATGCGAGTTTGTCCAAGCCGTTTCAATTAGCCGATCTTCAGCACAGCTTGCGACAAGTCTGCCCGCAGCCACGTTCCAGGACGGACGCATTGCAAGCCGGCCCCGTCAGCGGCGGCTGAGCTCTTCCTGGACGCGTTGCGGCGTGGCAATGCGGCGTGGACGCGTTGTCCGCCATGCGGCAAAGAACGAAAGCAGAGCCAGGCAAACGGCGGCGCCGACGATTTGCCCCAGAACGCCCGGCGGCAACCGTCGTTCCACGGCCGTTGCCATCGTGAATGCCCAATTGGTGACCTG
This sequence comes from Stieleria sp., assembly GCF_041595215.1. Taxonomy (NCBI): domain Bacteria; kingdom Pseudomonadati; phylum Planctomycetota; class Planctomycetia; order Pirellulales; family Pirellulaceae; genus Stieleria; species Stieleria sp. The sequence continues at coordinate 21,476 of NZ_JBFHKV010000003.1, forward strand.
CCAGGTCGGATCGTAACTGAGCGGTTGGTAATCGTTGTAGTGCAGCTCCAACGAATACGGGACCAGCGCCGTCATCACGGCAACGACAATCAAAGCAGCCAAGCCGACTTCGACGCGAGGATTGTTGCGCAATCGGACCGCGAACATCACCACTCGCACGGCGACAAGAAAGCTGACCAGGTAGGCCGGGTACAGAATCGCCGGCACACCCAACAGCAGCCGCAGCTGTCGTCGCATCGACCCGCCGACGTTGGCCGTTCGCAGCACCCAATCCAGTGACAAATACTGGATCGACGCCAGGATCGCGATTCCGAGGATCGCGAAGACCAGTCCGGTCGTCGGTCCCGGGGTGAGCCACGTTAAAAACAGTCGGCCCAGAAAACTGCTCGGCAATTCTCGTCGAATGCGCGGCGTGATGGTCGAGCGCTCGCCCACCATCAAGGCTCCGCAAAAGGTCCACAGTCCGGCGATCACGAGTAGCCCGGCGACGTAGACCGAGATCCCATCACTGCCCAGCACGAGCATCGCCGCGGCAATCGTGGCGACGCAGATCGTCGTCAAAACCAGCAGCGACAGACGCAGCGACGTGGAACGGTTCTCCGTTTCCGGCGTCAATTGAGCCGCCGTGGCGGTCAACAACAAATGCCCCAACGATCCCGACAGCGCAAGCGTCGCCAACACCGTGAACAACAACGCCGATGCGGAGAGCGGATTGCCGTACAGGATCATCCCGACAACCATCGAACTGATCCCGTATTCGGCAAGCACGAGAATGAAGATCAGGACCAACATCGTCGCCACGCGTCCGGATCGGCCACGCGCCAACGGCGCGAAGAACAATCCGACCACCGTCAGCAACGATCCGGCCACCGCCAACGAAGCGACGATCAGTAGCGTCGTCGGCAAGTCCACCCCACGCAAGGAATACGCGTAGGCCAAACAGGGAAACAGGGTGACGAAATACAGCAACATCTGCAGCGATGCACTTGCCAATTTGCCCATCACGATCTGCCAGGGAGACAGTGCGGTGATCGACAACAACTCCAACGTCCCGTCGTCGATTTCGCTCTCCAAGGATCGATACGCCGCCAACGGCACCACCATCATCATCGGCAGCGCCAGCACCGCGTAATAACCGATCATCATCCGTGGCGCCGACGGCGTCGTGTAGATTTGCGGCATCAACGAAAGACTGCCGGCAATCGTCCACGCCAACGCCGCAAACAGGATCATCGAAAACGTGACCACAAACTGTCGGCTCTTGAGCGACTGACGCGTCTCCTTGACCAAGATCGGATTGATCGCATCGCCCACGCGCTCGCACCACCGATCCAGCCGCGCAAGCCAATCCGCCCCCGAACCGGCGTGCGTGCTATCGATCGTGTTGTCTATCGTCGCCATCGGGACATGCAGGGAAGGGGAGGAAGAAGTGGGCAGAAAAAGGGGAAAATCTCAAATCTAACAGCTAACAGCTAACAGCTAACAGCTAACAGCTAACAACCTACTGAACCAAGCCTTCGGTCACCTGCAAGAACAGGTCTTCCAAACTTTTCTTATGCGCGGTGACTTCGGCGACTTGAAATCCTTGGGTGACAAAGTGCGTCACGATGGCGGCCTGGTCGTCCGGTTTTCCGCTGAATCCGAAGCGAACGAATTGCCCGTCCAGGATCACGTTGTCGATCGCGATATGGTCCTCCAGACGTGACAGCGATTCGGTGATTTCGTCGTGGCGATTGAGGATTCGCAGGGTCAGCTCGGATTGGTTTTGTGTTTCGCTTTGGATCTGCTCGACGCTGCCGGTCGCCAGCAGTTTGCCCTGTTCGATAATACCCACCGCGTCGCACATTTCGGCCAATTCGGTCAGGATATGGCTGCTGATCAGGATCGTTTTGCCGCGGTCGGCGAGTTCACGAATCATTCGTCGCAATTCGATGCGGGCTCTCGGGTCCAGACCGGCGGCGGGTTCGTCCAGAATCATCACGGCGGGGTCATGCACAAGTGCCCGGCCCAGGCACAGACGCTGTTTCATTCCCTTGCTCAAACCGCGAATCGGTTTGGTGGCCATCCCGCCGGTGCCGGTAAAATCCAGCACCCACTGCAGTCGCCGGGTCCGCTCCCGCCCCACCAACCCATAGGCCCGGGCGAAAAAATCCAGGTACTCGCGGCAGTTGACGTCGCGATAGGTGCCGAAGGAATCGGGCATGAACCCCAACCGTTTGCGCACCAGTTCGGGATCGTTGACGACGGAGAATCCGTCGACGAAGGCGTCGCCATAGCTGGGCAAGTCCAGCGTCGCGAGGATCCGCATCGAAGTCGTTTTGCCGGCGCCATTGGGGCCGATAAAACCGAACACTTCGCCGCGGCCGACGCTGAACGTGACGTCGTTGACCGCACGGGTGTCGCCGAAAAAACGATGCAGTCGTCGCAGCTCGATGCACTCGGAGTCGTTCGTGTGCACACCGGCGTGTGGGTCGACGGCCGCCTCGGCCCGCACCCGCGGTGTCGCCGATTCACCGGCTGCCGATTCGTTGGACGACGATTCGTTGGACGACGAGTCGTCGGACGCCGTGTCGCCGGACGGGCGCGCGGTGGCGTTGCCGTCGTCGAGTTCGTGGTCGGTGAAACTCATTGCAGCGTCCCCATCACATAGCGGACGCTGGCGACCTGCTCGGCATCCGCGATGGCGACGACGTCGGGGCTGGCCGCACCGATGCCGATAAACATGCCCGGCGGCAATTCACCACGCACAAACAGGCTTTCGTTGAGCCAGTGTTCAAACACGCCGTCGGTCACGACGAGCCCGTTGCGGCTGATTTCTTTGTTGACATAAAGCACCAGGTCGCGGATCCGTCGACTGCCTTGCGACCGCCCCGACTCGCTGACCGCGCCCACCGGTCGATGCCGGGTGTAGAGGCGTCCGAGCAACTTCGATGCGTCTTGAGTTTTGGGAATCCAGCCGGCCGAAGCGGTCTGGCCGGCTTTGATGGAGTCGGTCGACCAATAGCGACCGTCGGGCGAACAAACGACCAGATCGCGCAATTCAAAAGGCAGCGAACTGGACAGTTCAATCGAACGAGCATTGGGGACCTGACCGGAAGAGTCGAACGGTTTGAGTCCGTTGATCGAGAGTGTCCCCACGCCGCGGCGGACTTGATGGGTGACGAACTGGGTCTGGGTGCGAGACGGCAAAAACGCAGCGTCCAGCCACTGGTCGTCGGCGTCGATGTCGGCGTGCAATCGCACCTCACCGACTTCGCTGCGCAGGTCCCGCCATCGCTGCTGGCCGCCGTTGGGGTACGCCATGACTTCGGCGTCACCGGCGAATCGCAGTCCCGTGCGGGGGCTGATCCCGGAAAACAGTGTCGACCGGGTCCGCTCGATCGCATCGCCGCTGGCGCCATCGATCCAGGTCAATTGCCGCACGCGAACGGTCGTTCCGAACCCATCGGAGATGATGCTGTAAGCGAACATCGCGGCGGTCGTGACCAATGCCAGCGCCGGCGCGATCAGAAACATCAAATGCGACCGATGGCCGCGCGTCGTCCAACGATAGGCGACTGGGCCGACCAGCAACACGAACAACGTCAAAATTCCCATGAACGTGTAGACCGGCGGTTCGGCGACTCCGGGAATCAGCCACCGGCGGCTGCGGAAGTCACCCATGATCGGATCAACGCCCCGGGTCAGCATCGTCGAGCAGCGATAACCGATCAATGTTTCAAGCACATCAAAGGCCAGCAGCGAATCGATCGACTCGGAGGGGATCCCCACCACTTGACCACCGCCGACAGATCGTCGGTAGCCTTGCTTCCAATCCGAATCAAACGCTTGAATCCGCGCTTCAACCTCTTCGGTCCATTTCCCGGTCGCGACAAGCTGTGCTTCGGAAAAGCGTTCACGGGTGCTCGGCCCCAAGATGACCATCGAATCGCCGCCGCCCATCGAATCGCCGCCGCCCATCAAATCGTCCCCGCCCATCGAATCGCTATCGCCTACGGGAAGGGAAAGGATGCGTGGAGCGACCGGCAGCGGAGCGTTCTGCGATGGCTCGGACGCCGAGGACAACACCTCTCGAAATCGCTTCAACGAATCGTCCATCGTCGATGCGACTGAAGTGATCAGCGCGGCGAACCCGTCGTCCTCTGCCTTCTGTTGCACCAACTTCAGCTGCAACGACCGAGCCAATTCGGTCGCATCGGGGGCTTGCAGCACGACCAGCGTTCCCCCCATCAAGACCCAATCGCGGATCGCCTCGATCGCTTGACGCTCCGCCGTCGCCGTGCCCCCGGCTTGCCCCGGCGTCGGCGTGTCGAGTCGGTCACCCTGTAGCAGTCGGTCACCCTGAATCACGATGCAATCGATGTCACGCAGCAGACGCCAATCCGACGGCAGCCGCTGCAGTGACACGGTTTGCAGCGCCGGACTTCGCCTGGAAATCAACGACCGCCCGGCCCGACCCGGCCGATCGAATGAGATCGCGTCGGCCGGTTTGCCGATCGGCTTGGGATCCGTGTCCACCAACAGGAAATTGCAGATCAGTTCATTGGGCAACACGGTCGCGGGGGATTGGATCGCGTAGCCGGGAAAGGGGTTACCGACTTCAGCGGCGTAGGGTTTCAGCGGGGCGCCGTCCTCGACAATTTCGATGCGATAGGAGTTGCCGATCGTCCACTTCGGACACGATCGCGATAGCACGACCTCGGTTTGCCCCTGTGGAAAGGTCAGCGGAAACTCCGTCGCGATTGCGCGGCCAGCGGGCAGATGGCGATCGATCGGAGTCAGCCGAATCGACAGTTCTCGATTTGCCGTCAGCGGCCCCAGCGTCGACGTCAGCGTGACGTCGACACCGACATAGCCGACGCCGATCAGATTGCTCACCTGGATCGTCGCTTTGAATCCACTGCCGCCGGCTCCGTTGCCTGCATTGGGCAGCACGACTTGATGGGTGGAGAGGATTTCAGGAACGCTGAACTGGGCGTTGGCGGAGGTCGCCAGCGCGGCCAGGACCAGTGCCAGCACCGCGGCGGCCCGCATACACCTGCTGTCTGACAAGCCAGGCGGCGGAGCAGACGGTGCCTGAATGGGGGCCGAGATCGGATCGTTTGGGGAGGGCATCGCGGGGGTCAATTCGACGGCTCCCGCGGTGCGAAGATCTGCGGCGGCAGCTGATCGTCGGCAAACGGGCTGGCGGCGTCGGTTTCGTCGGTGGCTGCGAATGGATAGAGCAGCAAGAACCAGCCGATGATTTGAAAATTGATCAACCAGATCGTTTCCTGCAGCAAGGACAACATGCCCAGCGGGATCCCCAGCAATCGCGTCATGGCCAGCGCGATCCCGATGACCAGGGCCGTGACCCCGGCCACTCGCGGCAGAAACGAAACCGCCCAGGAGAGCAGGAAGATGAATGCGGAACAGACGAACATGCAGACGGCAAAGAACAAACCGACAGCCGCGGCCGTGGCGTAGGGTCCGCCTTGGTCGGCGGCGTACACGACGGCGATCACGACCGCCGAAAGCGCGGTCAGGACCAGCAACGACTGAAACGAAATTCGTGGCAGTAAGCGACTGCGGAGCACCGGCTCGGTGGCCGAAACGCGTCCGCGGGGTAATTGCTGGTCCATCGCAACCCAATTGAAAAGAAGACGAGGGCGTCTCGCTGGCCCCTAATGGCACCATTCTAACAAATAGAGAGCCGTTGTAGACCGCCGCGTGGCAGGAAATCGCCACGGGCATGTGCCCCCGGCGAGCCAATTCGCTGGAAAACGCCCCCCCTTTGCCCCCCGGCGATCCTTTGCCCTCGACGAACCGCACTGCCGATCGCTAAACTCTCCCGCTTCGATCCCCTTTCCCTGCCCGATCACCCGTTTTCATTCCAAGCCATTCACCGTGATTCTGATTCTCAAGGGCGGAGTGACCGACGAACAAGTCGACCACGTCATCGAGCGTGTCGAAGCGATGGGCTTGAAGGCGCACCTGTCGCGCGGGACGTTTCGGACGATCGTCGGCATCATCGGCGATGAGTCGAAGATCGTGGTGGAATCGGTGCGTTCGATCCCGGGTGTCGCGCAAGTCGTCCCGGTGCTCCCGCCCTATAAATTGGCCTCGCGTGAGGCCCACCCCGAATCCAGCGTGATCGATGTCGGTGGGGTCAAAATCGGCGGCGGACACATCGGTATGATCGCCGGCCCGTGCAGCGTCGAAGAAGAAGACCGCATGCACCGCATCGCCGAACAGGTCGCCAAGGCCGGTGCGAACATTTTCCGCGGCGGCGCGTACAAGCCGCGGACCAGCCCCTATGCGTTTCAGGGACTCGGCGAAGCCGGGCTGAAACGACTCCGCGAAGTCGGCGACGCCCACGCCATGCCGGTCGTGACCGAGGTGACCGATCCGCGTTTGGTCGAATTGGTGGCCGAATACGCCGACATGCTGCAAGTCGGTGCCCGAAACATGCAAAATTTCGCGTTGCTCAATGAAGTCGGCGCGTCGAAGCGGCCCGTGTTGCTCAAACGCGGCATGTCCGCCACCGTGACCGACTTGCTGATGTGCGCCGAGTACATCCTGTCCAAGGGCAATCCCAACGTGGTGCTGTGCGAACGCGGCGTGAAAGGATTTGACCCCGCGACCCGCAACCTTTTCGACGTCGCGGCCGTACCGCTGGTGCAACAACTCAGCCACCTGCCGATCATCGTCGACCCCTCGCATGCCACGGGGAAACCCGAACTGATTCCCGCCTGTGCGATGGCCGGTTTGGCCGCCGGCGCCGACGGGGTCCACGTCGAAGTGCACGATTGCCCGGAAGTCGCCAAAAGTGACGGCCCGCAAGCGTTGCTGCCCGAACAATATGCCGAATTAGCGAGCCAGTTGAAGTCGCTCGCCACACTGCTTGGAAAAACCGTATCCCCCTTGCCGGAGAAGACTGCGTGAGCCGCCGAACGATTATCGCCGGAAACTGGAAAATGAACACGCGTGCCGCTGGCGGCGCGCAACTGGCTCAAGGCATCGCCGATGCCGTCGGGGAAAACCCGACGGTCGAAGTCGTTGTCTGCCCACCGTCGGTCTACCTGAGCCGCGTCGGTGACGTGTTAGCCGGATCCGCCGTCAGCCTGGGAGCACAGAACCTGTATCCCGCCGCGGACGGTGCCTACACGGGCGAAGTCAACGCCGCCATGTTGTGCGATAGCGGCTGCCGCTACGTCATCCTGGGACACAGCGAACGACGCGCCATCCTGGGCGAAACCGATGCCCAGATCAGCGAAAAACTGGCCGCCGCGCTGGCCGGCAACCTGGTCCCGATCGTCTGCGTCGGCGAAACGCTCCAAGACCGCGAAAGCGGCAAGACCGAAACGGTCGTCGAAACGCAACTCCGCGGCTCGCTGGAAGGACTCGATGAAGCCCGCGCCTCGGGCGTCGTCATCGCCTACGAACCCGTCTGGGCCATCGGCACCGGAAAAACAGCGTCGCCCGAACAAGCCGAAGAAGTCCACGCGTTCATCCGCAAGCTGCTCGGCGAGATGTTCACCAACGACGTCGCACAGCAGATGCGAATTCAGTACGGCGGCAGCGTGAAACCGGATAATGCCAAGGAATTGCTCGGCCAACCGAATATTGACGGCGCCCTCGTCGGCGGTGCCAGTCTAAAAGTGGATGACTTCGTCGCCATCATCAATGCCGGCTGATCCGATCAGCCCTTTTACCGTCCAGAGACAGACAACGGATTCGCAATGACCACGCTTACCAATCAGACCTTGATCCTGGGTTCACTCGGCAGTGCCGCACTGGGCTGGCTGATGTTCATCCTCTCGGTGTTTTTGATCCTGCTGATTCTCGTCCAACGCGGCAAAGGCGGCGGATTGACCGGTGCCCTGGGCGGCCCCGGCGGTCAAAGCGCCTTCGGCAGCAAAGCCGGCGACACGTTCACCCTGATCACCGCCGTCTCGGCCATCATCTGGGGCTTGGTCTGCGCCATCGCGATGTACTCCCTGGGCGTCCCGCCGCTGACCGCCGACGAGGCCGATTACCCGATCGACGACACCCCGGCACTGAAATCATCCGCCGATGAAACCACCGGAACCACCGGCAGCGGTGGTCTGAGCGGGCTGAGCGGTTTGCTGTCCGACGAACCCACCGAATCCGGTGGGGATGCCGCAGCCGACACCGGAAGCGAACCGGCGACCGGAACGCCCACGATGGAATTGACACCGGCCGAAACCGCCCCCGCGGTAGAGACACCGGACGAAACCCCGGCGGAAGCACCAGCGGACGAAACCCCAGCGGACACGTCTGAGTCAACGCCCGAATAGGCCACTGGCCGACACAGCGATTGGGCAACACTTGCGTCCC
>NZ_JBFHKV010000004.1:0-26283 GCF_041595215.1 Stieleria sp.
CCGGGATGGATCAAAAACACGCTCGGATCATCCACGGCTTGCCGCAGGACTTCGGTCGCTTTGGGGTGGGGGATCGAAGTCGGAACGATCAGCCCCCCGCCGTCAGAGAGCAACCCCACGAATTCGGTTCCGCCGACCGACGTGATCACCGCCGCGTCTTTGTAATCACAGACGGTGATTCGTGATGGAATGTGCAACAGCAAATGGTTGTCCAGCAAGGCGTAATCGGGTGCCGGATAGCTGAGACCGTTTGGCGCAATCGGTGCTCCGCCCTCGCGCGAATATTCATCGAGTGTTTCGCCCGTCTTCAGGTCCATGATCCGCAAATTGTTGACGAACGAAATCAACATTTGGTCGCCGCTTTCGTTGAGTTGCATCTTGGTCCAGCCCAGACGCGGCTTCCCTTCCAATTGCATGCTGCCTTTGGCTTGACCGGTCAGCGGATCAACCAACATCAGCGTGTGTTCATCGAGCACGAACATCTGCTGTCGATCGGTGGTGCACGTGACCGCGAAATTTTGTGACAGGCGTGCGTGCCAGACCGGATTCAACGTTGCCAGATCAAAGCAGGCGAGGTGTCCGTTGTCGCTGAGAAGGATCAGGAGGTTGTTTGCGATCGGTACGGCTTTGATCGGACGCGCATTGGTCGTTTTCCCGAACGCCTTCTTGTCGTCTGGAAAAGGCACCCAGATGCCTGAACGCGTGACCTTGGTGCCGGTCAACGTCCAGAGCTGAAGTTGGTCACCGGTTTCAAAACCGTCCCGGTCGCCGCCGGTTCCTTGCATCAACACGGTTTTACCGTCGTTGAGCACCGTCAGCGGGCACATGTTGCACTCGACCGGTTCGGAGTTGATCGCCTTGCCGGAGGGCAGATCTACCAACGAGAGACGGCTGAGCGGTTTCGGCGTGCTAAACGTCCACGTGTAACCTGCGACACAGCGTGCGGCCAACGGGTTGATCTGTAAACGCCGCATGCCTTCAAAGAAGTTTGCTTTCCCCGGCAGCGAGGCGGCTTTCGGTTCAAACGGTAACGCGTTGTTGACCGGTGGCGTGTAGTTCCACTGGCTCTCACCGAAACCTGGGTCCATCTTCGGCACACTGTCCCAATTGATCACCGGCGGATGGGTCCACGCCGACATCGACGGGTTGCCGGTGTTTGCCGGAGCGGCCGGAACAGTCACGCGAGGACTCGGCTCGGCATCGACCATTTCAAACGGATTTTCGCCGGCATCTAAAAAATCCTTGTCGGCCTGGCTGAGTCGCGCGACAGGGATCTTTAGCGTCTTTCCCGTGTCGGTCTTCAAGAACACTACATCGTCTTGGACCTGGATCAAACTTGCCGTGACGCGAAACTTGCCGGTCGAATCGGTCCAAGTTCGTGGCTCATCGGCAACACCCGGTGAGCCAAACCCCGCGATACAGACGGTGAGCGTGACGACAAAAACGATGTCTCTGAGGTGACGTGTTCGCATGAGTCGGGGTTCTCGATGAGGACAACAAGGCAGTCATCGCAATCAGGATACACCATCATCGCGGTGTCGTGCCAAACACAGACGGACCGAAATGGTCAAGGATTTTTAGAGCGGAAAAGGGTTCAGGTACCAAAAAACAAATGGCCCAAAGGGTGCAACGCATTAGTAGTACCTGACCCATTTTCCGCGGTCGCCGCAAAGCGGCGCAACGCAAGCTGGAAGCTTACGCCACTAGTTGTGCCAGAAGGTTGAGGCTTTGGGAGCGGTGTAGGCGACGTCCAGGTGCGGGGTTTCGACCGGTTTTTCGCCCGCATGCAGGCTGTCGACGCCGCCGATCACCATCCCGGACGTCAGCAGGGTGCGTTCGATCGGATACGGCGTTCTGCCTTCGATCATCGTCGTTTCGACATGGCGGACGAGCGGATTGAAAAAGTCGGCGGTGGTCGATCCGTGACCGGGCATGGGCAAGTACATCTGGCAGGAAACGAGCGTGTCGTCGGCGAGCATGCCGGCGTAATTGAAGTCGCGAATCCCGGTCAGCAGCATGGTCGTCCGCAGCCCGTCGAGGTGCTCGATCAAGTAGCCCGTCGTCTGCGGCATGGTTTGACGCATCCAGTCGATCGACGGCACGTCGGTCGGAAACCCGCCTTCGACCGGCAGATTGTGACTGCGACTGAGCGCGGCGACGACAAGCTGTCTGGTCCGTCGGCAATCATCCGATGCCAACCGATCCCAAAGGTTGTCAGCGCGCAAGGCGTGGATTCGTTTGACGCCCGTTTCCCCTCCGCCGCGGCGCTCGGACATGCACTGGGCGGTTTCCAACGCATGGATGTCGTAACTGTCGATGCCGCCATACGCCACGCAAACACTCTCTTTCAACGCCGCGCCGTGGGGCATGTCGATCGCGGGAAGACGTCGCGTGACGGGAAGCGAGGACCCTGCGAGGAACGGGAACCCCAGGCGTCGCGAGTCGTCCACCATTTCGACGCATTCGTCCCAGTCGGTCGACAAGTGTTTGTCATTGAAGACCGGAACGCTGCGTCCACTTTGCTGAAACACGTCGACGATGCGTTTAAACCAATCGTAGCGGGGATAGAGATGTTGTCCTTTTTCGTTGCGTGGGTAATCGCCGTGTTCGCCGATCAAGACCACGCCGTCGACGGCCAAGGTTTCGCCGCCCAGCGTGAGGGCTTCTTCGATTGTCGGGAACAGTCGCAGGCCGTGGCGTTTGACCCGCTGGCGGCCGAGGTCGTCGTCGGGAAACTGGTCGATGAACACCGACGCGACGTCGACGCGGGGTCGTTGCCAGCCGCCGTTCCAACTGTATCCCAGCGTGTGGCGATCGAGAAAGTGTTGGGCGTGCGAATGCCGTCGAACAACGGTGCCCAGGAACGCGATTTTGGGACGCCGGCCGGTGACCGCCGGCGAGTCGGCTGCAACCGCCGGCTGTGGATCGGCCAGTCCGCGCGCGAAACCGAAGGCGCCCAATCCGAACACCGTTTTCGTGCCGGACCGAGCCAGGAAATCGCGGCGGTCAATCTTCGATGGGCGTTGATTCATCAGGAACGTCTCTCCAAAAAATCCAAAGAATGATCGCGGCGATGGCGGGCAAACATGAGGCCGCCGCCAACCCCACGTCGTAGGATCCGGTCACATCGACGAGTCGGCCGAACAGTTTCTGGGTCGGCGGAACCAGGAACCAAGCCGTCACCCCGGCAATCCCGGTGATCTTGCCTTGGTGTTTGCCGGAAATGTCTTGCGTGAAGGCGTGGTAGAGCGGAAACATACCCAACGCCCCCGCCCCGCCGAACAGCAGCACGGCCAACAGCACCCATCCCTTGGGCAACAGCGGCAGGGTGAGCATCGTCAGACAGAGCACGGCACACGCGGTGAAAACCATTTGTCGTGAGCGGGTCGGCGTGAAACCTTTCGCGCACAGCCACAACACGACCGCACCAACGCCCAGGCATCCGACATCGGTCGCCGCGAACCAGGCGGAATTAAACAGCAAGGTATGGGTTTCGGTGTAGCCGCGGCCTTCTTGAAGGAACAGGTGCAACCAGGCGCGAAACAACTGCCACGTCGTGTTGATCAGGCAGACGATGATCAACACCACCACCATGCGTCGCTGCAACAACACGCGCCAGGGTGTGGCTTGTTTGCGTTGCACGGCGTCGGCTGCCAGATCCGTCGATCGAACAATCCCAAACCAAGCGGACACCCACACGATGCCGATCCCGCCGACGATCGCAAACGCCGGCCGCCAGCTGCCGACGTCGTCGGTCAACAACGCCAGCATGATCAGCGGCGCAGCGACCGCTCCGATCGATGTCCCGCTTTGCAGCAAACCGTTGCCCATCGTTCGGCCACGGGCTTGCGTCAGACTGCGGACCACTCGCACGCCACACGGCCAGTGCCCCGCTTCGAACACCCCGAGCAGCAGGCGCAGCCACAGCAGATCTTGATACCCGCTCGCGAGCGCCGTGGCCGCCGTCACCGCGGACCATGAAATCACGACGACGGGATACAACCAGCGGACGGGGACTAAGTCGGCAAGCACGCCGAACACGATCGATCCGATCACGAACCCGTATCCGAAGACGGCTTCGATATCACCGTACTGCTCGTTGACCAGATCAAACTCCTGCATAATCCGCGCCGACGCACTGGCCAGCGTCTGGCGATCGAGATAGTTGAGCGCCGAGGCGAGCAGCAACAGTCCACAGATCAGAGCGATGCGGACTGGGCTGACCGAGGGTGCCGCCTGATCTGTCGGGGCGGCGTCGAGAGTGTGTTTGGATTCATCCATCCCAAGATTGGCCATCCCATCCGGCGACGCGTTCAATGAAACCGACCACCGCGTCGGCGAAGAGTTGAAGCAGTTGTTCTCCCTTTTCCGCGGTCGCGGCGGCCGCGTCGCCGACGTGTCCGGGGGCGGAGCGATCGGGCATCGTCCAGGCACGCGACGCGGGCAGAAACGGATTGCCGAACGGGATCTCGTCGACCTGTGTGTGGTGGCGAACCAGCTGCGGTGCCAGTCGCAGGATCATCGACGTTTCCCATTCACACGCGTGTCCCATTTCGTTCTGTCGCAAACCGGCCAGCTGGGATGAGGGATCGGCCAGATGCCAGTAGGTGGCCGCCAGCAGCAACAGATCTTGGCGGTCTCGATAGCGTTGCCGCAATTCAAAGATCACCTGTCGCGCCGGCACATCGTTGCCACCATGACCGTTCAAGATCACGATGCGCCGGAATCCGTGGCGGATGAAGTTGTCCACCAGCCCGCTTAACAAGTCGAGGTAGACACGCGGGTCGGCCGAAAGCGTGCCGGGAAAATCCATGTGGTGGTGCGAGTTGCCGAGCCACATCAACGGTGCAACCAGGGTCGATTCGGCGAACGATTGATGCGCACGCGCCACGATTTCTCCCAGTAACATGCTGTCGGTGCAGACGGGCATGTGCCGGCCATGTTGTTCCAACGCCGCGACGGGAACGATGACCGGTGTGTTGCGATCGAGCGCATCGACAACCGGCCAAGTCAGATTAGCGAGTTCCATGGTGGGCGATCGGAGGAAGGGGGGGAGGGAAGGCGGGGGTCGCACGGCCGGCAGGGCGAAGTTGCGACGCAGGCTGAAGATTCTAACCGGCTTTGTGCCCCGCCGTGTTGACGATGGTCGAAAACACCGATTGTCGATAGAATTTTGATGGATGGAGAGGTGGCCCTAAGCAACCAGCGGGAAACCGGTGACACAATGAACGCCCCGACAAACGAAAACGACGGCTTTGAGGGGTTGCCTTGGGTCAAGGCCCTGAGCGACGGGATCAGCCAGAGTGATCAGCGGATTCGATTGGCCGGACTGACCGACGGCTGGGCCCTGGTCAATCATCGCGGCCGTGTGATTCGCGATGCGATGAAGTGTTTTTACGAGCGGGTGATCGCGGAAGCTCCTCCGCGGGGCGCGATCGTGGTTTACGCCCTGGGCGGAACCGGGCGAGGTGAAATCTGCCCCGGCTCGGATGTCGACATCGGCATCATCGTCGAAAACATCGAAGAGAACCAACACTTCCTGCGTCATCTTTCGAGTCGGCTGAGGGCGTTCGCGCCCCGCGTTCCAGGGCTGCGAAACGTCGTCAAAGCGAATGCGTTTCCGGATCTCAAAGACCGCGAACACTTTGATTTGAAGTCACTGGTCGCATTGCTCGATTGCGATCTGCTGGTCGGCGATTCGGAATTGGACCATCGCATCCGACGCGTCTGTCGCGGGCGAGCGGCCGAGTTGGGGCTCGATTTTATTTTTGCCGTCAACCAAGACTTGAGACGGTTTGATCAGCTGCATCCCCAGCCGCCCGGTGACATCGGAGGATTTCACGTCAAAAACGGAAAGGGCGGGCTGCGCGGGTTTCAGTTGGCGATGTGGTTGTATTCGTTCGAACGCTGGATCCCGTCGCTGCAGGTGTACCAGCAAGTGCGGAGCACCAGACGTTTTGATCGCGAGGGTGCGCCGTCGGCGACCGTCTTGGAAGCAGTCGGCGTGATCTTTTCGGCCCGCTGTTGGATTGAACAGCGGCGCGCCGCTCAGGCCGCCGGCCGGCCGAGGGACTCCGGTGAAAAACTGGTCTCGCCGCTGTTGCTCGACGCCGCCGATATGGAGGCGTTCTTGTATCGGTTCGGTGCCGGAGGGTTGACGAAACTGCGCAACGCACGGGACATCATCGACTCGTATCGTCACGAGACCATGGACCGGCTGCTCGAACGCGGCGTCGTCGTGCCGGACACCGATGGATTGGTGGTCTGGGGATCGGACGGGTTGCGGATCGGAACGGATGCCTTGTTCAAGGACGCGACGGAGATGTTTTACAGTTTGTACCGCGCCCAACAACGATTCTTGTTGCCCATCGATCGCGCCGTGAAACGCGCCGCTCGGAAGAACATCTCCGAATCGTTGCGCCCCGATCCGGCGCTGATCAAACTGATGGTGTCGCCGGGGCCGGTGTATCCGGCGATCAAAGATTGGTTCGACTTCGGGGTCTTGGAAAAACTGTTGCCCGGTTTCGGAGAGCTTTCCAATCAGCTTTATCAGCCGGGGCATCGGGCGGCGACCCTGACGCGAGCGGCTCGGGCGGTCCAACGGCTGGAGGGCTTGGAATACCTCGATACGTTGAAGCGGTCCGCGGTCACCTCACGCGACGAAGCCTATTTTTTGCGTCAGTACCAGGACATCGGTGATTCAGGCCGTGGTGCGTTGCGGCTGGCGCTGTTGACCGACGAGATTCCTCAAACGGTGTACATGTCTGCCGTCCCCACCGCGCCCCCTGACTATGATCCGCAAGTCTATGGCGAGTCCGTTCGGCGTTATGTGAACGAGCATCTCAGTAACCTGCCGGGACTTTCCGGGCCGACACTCCGCACGATCGAGTTTCTGCTGTTGAAGAAACGTGAGTTGCTCAAGTGGGCCGAAGCGGGAAGCCATCCACAGGTCTTGGAAAGTTGGCGGCGGGAACTCGAACGCTTGCATTCGCGCGATTCCGCCGACACGATTCGAGCCCTCGCGCTGTTTGCGTATGCCGCGTTTGATTTTCGCAACCCTCAGGGAGTGGCGCGGATTCGTTTGGAGCCGGAGCAATGGCAAAAGATTCAAAACCTGACGCAAAATTTGTTGCACGGCGAATTGGGCGTCGGCGGTCGATCGTTCGAAGATCACTACTTTGACCCCACCGGCCAGCGGATCGGTGCGTTGCTGCCCCACCGGTTGCTGGCCAGTCCACACGTCGACAACTCGCTTCGGCAAACCTATGAAGGCACCGAGACGCTCGATCCGCAACGCGCCCACCGAATCATCTTTGCCTTGACGGCGGTCGTGCAAACCGGACGCCCCAAAGTGGAACTCAAACGTGACGGCGACTACTACCGATTGACACTTTATTCTTGGGACTTTCCGGGGCTGTTTTGGCGGGTCGCCGGCGCGCTGCATGAAATGGGATGCGCCATCCGTTCGACTGATCTCTATGAAATCCCCGATCCCGCCGGCCAAGCCACCGACGGCGAAACGCTGCCGCCCAACGAGCGACATCTGATCGTCGACGTGCTCACCTTTGATGCCACGGCCGTCTCGAATGAGAATTGGGAAGATGAAGTCAAACGGCGGATCTGCAGTCGACTTGAAAACCCGGATGAACGGTTAAGTGACAACACGGCCGAGATTCTCAGGCCGGTCCTGGACACGCTGTATCCGCAGTTGACCGACCTCGGGGACGGCCGAATCAAGTTTTCCTGCAATTCGCCCCCCTCGGATCAAGGCACCCGCTACGCGATCAGCCGACTGCTCTCCGAACGGGCGGGCGCCAGCATCGAATCGATCGTCCGAGACGGGACGCGCGATTGGCCGGTCCCGCGAATGAATTTCTACGTGCGTGTGGACAGCAGCGTCGAAGCGGTCGCCGAAACGCTACGCGACGATTTGGGCGATGTGGCGATCGACGCCGAGGTCTTGGTGTAACGCCCCTTCCCCCGCACGACACGTCGCTGCGGGGCATCGTGGGTTGGCTCGTCCCCGGTCCCCGCGCGGTTGCCCGTGACAACGAGGTGGGATGTGTTCGTCGCCCCCCGCTGCGAGGTTGGGTCGTGCATGATTGACGCCTCATCGAGCCCTCCGGGTTGGCGGAGTTCCCTCATTCAGCACCTCGGCACAAGCCGCCCCGGCCGATTACGGCCCACAGTTTCTCGAAGAACCGAAGGTGGTGCGGTTAGCCGCAAAAACAACGCGGCGGTCCAGCGATTGAGCAACACGAGAAGCAGAATCCATGATGGATTGCGAACTGAGCACGAAGAGCACGATGAATCCTGACATTGCGAAGATCGTTGAGGGCGAAAACATGCCTTCGCCTCCCACCATTGCCGCTCGACTTCTGGACCTGGTCAACCAACCTGATGCCAGAATCGCTGACATCACCAAAGTGATCAGCGCCGATCCCAAGTTATCGGCCAAGTTGATCGACTACTGCAATTCGCCGATCGTCGCTTCGGCGCGGACCGTCGGCAGCCTGCAGCAGGCGATCCCGTTATTGGGCATGCGAACACTTCGCTTGCTGTCGTTGTCTTTCTCGCTGATGGACACGCAGGGACAATCGGGGTTTCCCTATGACGAATTCTGGCGTCGTTCGCTGGCGACGGCGATCGCAGCCAAGCTGATCGCCAAGCAAGCCGAACAGAACGCCGACGAGTCCTTTTTGTTGGGACTGGTGTTCAACATCGGTGCGATGGGGATCGGTAACGCTTATTCGGATGAATTGGCACTTCGGTTCGAATCGGATCAGCTGTTGGACAAACTCAGCGTCGACATCGAACGTGAAATCTGCGGCGCCGACCGCTATGAAGTGGGCAGTTGCCTGTTGGAAAAGTGGAACTTTCCCGTCGCCATGATCGAGGTTTTAAAGACCTACGACCCCGATGCCGCTGACCTGCCTTCCAAACTGTTCTGCGTCAGTCAACAGGTCGGCAAGTTGCTGTTGTCGGCCGAACCGGCGGACCGGGAGATCGTTGGTGTCCGCAAGTCCGCCGGCGAGATGCTGGGCATCCAAGTCGAACAGTTTGACGCCCTCTTCGACGCGATGATCGCCGAATGGAAAGGCTACGAAACGCTTTTTAATTTCGAATCGATCGCGTTTGAATCGATCAAAGACCTGGAGGCACGGGCCAAAGAATCCATGGTCCAGATTTCGCTGGGCATGGAACGCACGATTCGCGAAATGTCCGAACAGCAACATGAGCTTCGGCAAATCGCGCTGCTGGATAGCTTGACGCAATTGAAGAACCGCTCCGCCTTTGACGCCGAAGTCTTTCAGCTGTCCAATCAGTTTCGTCGGCAATCTCAGTCATTCGGTTTGATCATCGCGGACATCGATCACTTCAAAATCTTCAACGACACGTACGGGCATGCGGCCGGTGACGATGTGTTGCGTGAAGTCGCTGCCTGTTTGAAACGAAACTGCAGACAGTACGACACGGTGTATCGATTCGGCGGCGAAGAATTCGTCGTGCTGGTCGGCAATTGCGATTACGACTCCACACTGAAGGTTGCCGAACGGTTGAGAAACGCGATCGAGACGTTGCAGGTCGATGTGGGTGGCAACAAGTTGTGTGTGACAACCAGCCTGGGCGTTTGCTGGGTCGACCGCGGACGCCACGACAATTTCAACACACTGTTCGAAAAAGCAGACGCCAGTTTGTACGAAGCGAAACGCAAGGGACGCAACAACTGCGTCGCCATCACCGCCTCCTCGGCGCATCCTTCGGTGATCGACGCGGCCGGAAGTCATCCGACCGCCCAGGCTCCGGTCGGAGCGGCCGCCACGGTGGTCAGCCCGACCCCGTAGGTGGCATGATCCCGACGGGCTTTCGACGCGTTTTCAACGCCGAGTCGCAAGCTGGAAGCTTACGCCACTGGTGTTCCCCAGCCGCCACCGCCGGGCGTTTCGATGCGGAGCCGATCGCCCGCACCGACTTCGATGGTCGTTGCGGCGGGCAAATCAATCGGCGGCTTTCCGGTTTGAATCAACCGGTTGCGTCCCGACAACCCGGCCCCTCCTCCCGAGGCACCGTACGGCGCGGTCGTCCGTCGACCGGTGATCAGGGAAACCGTCAAGGGACGCAAAAATTCAAACTCACGCACCAATCCATCACCGCCGCGATGTTTACCGACGCCACCGCTGCCGCGACGGATCGAAAATTCCACCAACCGAATCGGCAGCCGTGATTCCAGCACTTCCGGATCGGTGATGCGCGTGTTGGTCATGTGTGTGTGCACGCCGTCGGCGCCCGGGCCGAAGACCGTCGCCCCGCTGCCGCCTCCGATTGTTTCGTAGTATCCGAACGAGGCGTCGCCGATCAGCACGTTGTTCATCGTGCCCTGGCTGGCGGCGACGGAGCGAAAAACGGGACCGGAGTCGTTGGTCGAACCGATCGCGCCGAGCAGCACATCGACGACCCGTTGGCTGGTTTCGACGTTCCCCGCGACCACCGCGGCGCAGCGGGCCGGATCTTCATCGCGTGGCGGCGACAACAACCCGGTCGGCAATCTCAAATCGATCGGCCGCAGCACTCCGTCGCACAAAGGAAGATTCGAATCACAGAAACACCGCATCACGTACAGCACCGCCGAACAGACGATCGACGGTGTCGCGTTGTAACCGTTGGGGTGCACGCCGCTGGTGCCATCAAAATCGACCACCAAGCGGTCGCCGTCACGCTGCAGCCGGACCGCGATCTCGGTGCCATCATCGAGCGTGTCTTTGAATCGCATTTCCGATTTCGGCAAACTGCGAATCCAGCGGACGACGGAATCCGACGCGACGTCCAACAAGCGGTCCATCATGGTTTCGACGTGCCGCAGCGAAAGCTCCTTGCTCATCTGTTGCAGCGCTCGGGCGCCTTCCTGTCCCGCAGCGATTTGAGCATGCAGATCGGCCAGGTTTTCCGCGACGTTGCGCGAGGGGTAGGGACCGCTGGAAAGCAATTCGCCCAGTTCGTCTTCGTGCGACACCCCGTTACGCACGAGTGCGAACCCGCGTATCAATACGCCTTCTTCGGCAAGCGAGTTGGCCATCGGTGGCATCGACCCGGGAGTCTTGCCGCCGATCTCGGCATGGTGGGCTCGGCTGGCGACGAAAAACGACGGCTGGGCATCAGACGCGGCTTGGTCATGGTCGCTGTCACTGTCGTTGCAAAAGACCGGTGTCACGACGGTCACGTCGGGCAGGTGCGACCCTCCCGCATACGGGTCGTTGGAGACGTAACAATCGCCGGCGGACATTTGGGGGAACAATCCGGCCAAGGCACGGACGGTGTGCCCCATCGCACCTAAGTGCACGGGGACATGTGGCGCGTTGGCGATCAGCGTTCCGTCGCCCCGGAACACCGCGCAGCTGAAATCGAGTCGCTCTTTGACGTTCACGCTGACCGCGGTACGACGCAGCACTTCTCCCATCGCATCGGCAATACTCTGCAACCGTCGGGCGACGATCTCCATCTGCACCGCTTCGCCGGCACTCTGACCCGCTTCGCTTTGGGAATCCCCCTCGGACACTGTCGTCTCGCAAAGCGCCAGTGTGATCGCTCCATCGTCACAGACGACGCCCTCCCAATTCGGCTCGACGATCAGCGTCGACTGGTCACTGACCACGATGCTGCCCGGGGCGATCGTCTGACCACTGGAAAGCTGATCGCGATCGAGCAGTTTGAATTGGCACCAGCGACCGCGATGAAACACGGCCGTCGTTTCCGGATCGTCGCGGCGGGGTGATCCGCCCGCATCTTGTTCGTCGGCATCTCGTCTGTCCGGCTTGCTCGGGTCGCCGGCCAACCATTGCTCGGCATGCGGTGACAGGCCGCCGGTCGCTTCGCATCGCAGACTGACCAGTTCGATGGGATGGCCGTCGCGGCGGTACCCGAATCGGTGTTGATGTTCGTGGTGAAACCGATCGGACAAGGACTGCAGGATCCGCTCGGGTGAATCTTCGACCGTCAGCGGAATCGAGGCATCCGTGCCCACGTAGCGACAGTCGCATTCCAGACGCGTCTGCACCGATTTCGGTTGGTCGTGTCGCAGCGAATCGATCGTTTGGGCGATCAGGTCATCGGCCGCGGCCTGGAAGTCGGCTGCGCCGACCTGATCCAGTCGGCGATAGATCCCGACCGTTTCAATGCGTCCGCTGGTGGCGACGCCCATGCCCACGGCGCTCAACACACTTGCGCGGGGATGATCGACGATCCGGCGGATGCCCAGCGCATCGGCGACGCGGCAAATCAGTTGCGCCGCGGCGCCGCCGAATCCGACCAACGCGTGGTCGCGGACATCGACACCGCGTGCCGTGGTGATCGCGCGGACCGCTTCGGCCATGTGGGTGACCGCGATGTCCAAGAACCCTTCGGCGAGCGATTCGATCGTCTCCGGAGCGGCGGGCATGCGTGACGCGACGTGCTCGATCCGTTCGCGCGAGGCGGTCGGCAGCAGGGGAAACGGGAATCGATCGACGCGCAATCGCCCCAGTAAGACGTTGGCATCGGTCACCGTCAGCGGTCCGCCGCTGCCGTAACAAGCCGGTCCCGGTGCCGCGCCGGCGCTGGACGGACCGACCACCAATCGTCCGCCTTGGAAGTCACAGATCGATCCTCCGCCGGCCGCCACCGTGTGGATGTCCATCATCGGAGTCATCACCCGCAGGTCGGCGATGCGGGTTTCATAGCGACGTCCGACCTGGCCATCGAAGCGGCTGACGTCGGTGCTGGTTCCGCCCATGTCCAATCCGATCGCCAACGGGCATTGATGGGTCTGGGCGACGTGGCGGAGTCCGACGACGCCGCCGGCCGGTCCGGAAAGGACACTGTCCCGCCCGCGAAACTCTTCGTGGCCGACCAGGTTCCCACCGCTGGTCATCAATTGCAACTGGCACGTCGACCCGCCGAATTGACGGCGGACGCGCGCGACGTAGGCCGACAGGATCGGATTGAGATAGGCATCCAGCGTGGTGGTTTCGGCGCGCGCGACCAACTTGATCAACGGAGCCACCTCGCTGGACCGGCTGATTTCGGCAAACCCGACGCGCCGCGCGATTTGTTCCACCGCGATCTCATGCGCCGGATTCCGATGCGCGTGCATCAAACAGATCGACAGGGTTTCGATCCCCGCGTCGAACAACGCCTGCAATCCGGCCGCGATTTCGTCTTCATCGATCGCGATCCGCTCCCGGCCGTCGGCGTCCATCCGGGCCCGGATCTCGAGCGTGCTTTCGGCCAGCGGGGGAGCTTTGACGAAGGCGAGATCGAACAGCTCGGGGCGATCTTGTTCGCCGATCCGCAGGACGTCCCCAAACCCTTCGGTGACGACCAGGCCGGCCGCCGCGCCGCTGCGTGTCAACAGCGCGTTGGTGCCGCGTGTCGTCCCGATGCGGGCCGTCATCGGGGGCATCGGATCATCGATGGGAACCCCGGTCAACAAATGAGTGGCCAGCACCGGGGCTTCACGCCGGCAATCGATCTCGACGATCGCACCGGGGGAAAGCTGGCTGGCGATTTCGGCATCGACGTCGGCCAACGCCACGGTTGCCGTGGCCGAGTCGTAGCCGCGGATGTCGCCGATGCGATGATGAATCCCCTCGACCAGCCATTCGAGTTTCGCCGAGCGGAAGAAGTCGTCTGGTAGCCGTCCGGCGGCCAGCCCACCGAGTAGTTCGTCGGGGATCTGGATCCGCACCGTCGTCTGATCCGGCACGTCGGTGACGCGGCAGCGGATCAGCCCGGTCGACAACACTTTGATGCAACCCGAGTGGGACGCTCCGGCCGGGTCGGTCCAAACCGCCAGACAATCCGTAAACGTCCCTCCGACATCGGCGCAAACAGAAAGGGTGTGCAGCGACATATGAAACGAGTGCTCCGTCAACTTTTTGATTTAGGGTGCCGCGGAAAAAGGTCAGGCTGTAACTTGCGGAACGATGAAACGATTACTGGGCCCACGGATGGCAGCGCGAACCCACGGATTTCTTGCACCCTGTCATCCGTGGGTTCGCGCTGCCATCCGTGGGTGTTATTTGCGATGGATAGCCCGGTAAGCTTTCTGGAGTGCTACCCCAAAATTAAATGTAGCCAGAGCACTAGGTGCATTGCGAGCATGAACGAGGAGAGCGAATGCCGGGAGTGTCGATTGCGAGGTGGAACCGTCGGAAGCCCTGCCCCAGGAAGATCAGCGATTGAACAGGGCCAAGCAGTCCGTGATGTGTTTCTCGTCGATCAGTGCGACGACGATGTCACCGGGTTGCAATTGATCGCCGGCGGTGGGCATGCGGACAAAGCTGTCGCGTTGGATGGCGGTGATCAGGCAGCGGCCGGCCAGGGGCAGATCGGCGAGTGTGGCTTCGGTCACGCGTGCCCCTTCGACGACCTCCAGCTCATACACCGCAATTTTTCCATTGGGCAATCGGCTCTGGCTGATCACGGCACCCTCGTTGAGGAACCCGAGGATCTGGCGGGCGCCGACATCACGTTCACTGACGACGTGATCGATCCCCAGTTTTCCAACCACGTTGGCGTAATCCGGGCGTCCGACCACCGCCATCACGCGCCGTGATCCCAATTCACGAGCCTCGACACAAGCCATGATGTTGCTTTCGTCGCTGCCGGTGCAGGCGACGAAATAGTCGGCCGAGCCCCCGCCCTCGTCTTCGAGCACACTGCGTCGATTGGCATTGGCGTGCACGATGGTGCACTTGGGCAGCAGTTTGGCCAGTTGTTCACAGCGGTCTTCGTCGTACTCCAGCAACGTGATTCGATAATCGCTGGTCGGCAGCGCGCGTGCGATGTGAAATCCGATTTCACCTCCGCCTGCGATCAGCACGCTGCGGCGTTTGCTGCGTTTGGTCGACGACGCGAACAGTGGGCGACTCCGATTCACCGCCGACGGCATCCCAATCAAACTGACCCGGTCACCGACGTGCAGTTCGTCTTCGCCGCTGGCCAACCACAAGTCCCCATCGCGTTCGATCGAACCGATCCGAACCGACCCCGGCATTTTTAAATCACGTAACCGCTGATCGGTCGCCTGCGATTTCGCTTCCACTTCCGTCTCGTAGACTTCCAAATGCCCACGGGCAAAGTGTTCCAAGGGGATCGCGTCGGGGTTTCGGATCGCACGGGCCAATTCAAACGCGCTGAGCTGTTCCAAGCTGAGTAGCGCGTCGATGCCGAAATGACTCTGATAGTCAAACGTGCTGGAGTCGCGGAACGCGGGCGCATAGACTCGGGCCAGGCTGCGTCGGGCGCCGAGGGCTTTGGCCATGCTGGCGGCAACCACGTTGGCTTCGTCGTCTCCGGTCACCGCCAAACAGATGTCTGCGCTGCAGACATCGGCTTGAAACAAAATCGTGCTTTGGGCCGCACTGCCCTGGATCGCGCGGACATCCAACTCGCTGTTGATCTGACGGACCCGTTCAGGATCGATGTCGATCACGGTCACGTCATGCCGACGCCGACACAACATATCCGCGATCCAATGTCCGACGGTTCCCGCACCCAACGTCAATACGCGCACTAAACCATCCAGTTGATCAGTAAGAGGATGACAAAAATGATCGCCATGAAACCGGTGATCCAACGAGCGGTATAGAACGCGTGCTTGAGGATCGTCTGGGTGTCCTCATGACGTGTCGCGCCGAAGACCAGGGAGATCGAAATGATCAACGGGACATAATACATCAAGTAGGTCGGAGAGATCGAAATCATGCCTTGGCCTCAGGGGTGGGGGCGCTGGTTGCCGTGGGGGCTCCGCTGTCGGATTCGTCCGCCGCCTGTTGTTCGGAATTCGCCTGTTGTTCGGAATCCTCGTCGTCTTTCTTTTTGCGTCCGCTGATCGGCACCGCGAGTGGGCCGGCATAGGCGTCGTAGATCACCAGAATGTTCAACAGCCCGGCGATCATCGTGTACCAGGTGCCCATTTCGTATCCCGCACCGTACGTCGCATACCATGCCGAAACCTCATCGGTGCGATCTTCGATGACCGGTCGATGGGGCGGCGCCATGAACCCGCCCCACAGCGGTTCGTAAGACCGCGACGTGACGCCCTTGTCGGTCATCTTTCGCATGCGGTTGCCTTGGATCAGTGCCGGCAACGCCGCGGCACCCACGCCGGCTTGCAAAATGTAGTGCCAACGCCGGTCACCGGGTTGCCAGGACGCATAGACCACATGGCCGCCGCCGAGCGCAAATCCCAGCATCCAGGTGGTCAAGATGCAGACCAAATACAGACTGCCCTTGGTGTGACGGCCTTGATAGAAATGCCCCGCACCGGGGACCAGCCAAGCTAAGAATGCAGCAAGTGACCTGTTCTTCAGATCGATGCGTTCGGTATCGACTTGGATAACGTTTGCGCTGGAGGCCATGTTTGATCGCGTTGACGTGGGATGGATCGTCAAACGAATGCGTCTGACGGCCGTGTTGGGGGTGTAGCGGCTTGGGGGGGATTCGGCCGGGCAAACTCACCGCGAGGCAGTTGATTTCTGCCCCCGGGGCGAACGGGGGTGGATTTGCTCGGTGCTGCATTTTGCGGGAAAGTCTTTCCCAGCGATAGCCGAGTCGATCGCGATGCGGGGACGCCCCCTGGGAGTGGATCTGCCGTCCGATTCGATGTTGACGCCCCGGACGCCCAATTGGTACCCAAGGCTGAGATTTGGTGTTTGCGCACCAACGTCACAACGTCGACGGACAAAATCCCTGATTCTTTGGATTGTAAAATCGCGATATGGAAGCCTCAAACCCGACCGCACGGAAAACAAACGCTTGCCCGACTCCTTCCACCTTCCAAACTTGCCAAATCCGACGGCAGAGTGACGGGGCCGGCGTGCAGAGCTTATTCGCAAACCCGTTGCGGATCTTGGCCTTGTTAGCCTGTGCTTCGTTGGCGGCCGGCTGCGGAAGCCAGTCCACCGACGTCGCCGATGCGCAGCGTTCCGGTCCCGAAACCCAGATCAACGCCGAATCGGACCAAGTGCAGCCGGCCGAGGTCGTCAGTCAGCTGCTCGATCGCGTCCGTCGGGGCGGACAAGAGGCCAGTTCCAACGAGCTGCTGACCAAACTCGCCCAACAAGAACTGACGCGAATCGGCCGCCCGTTTCAATTCCCCGGTTCACCCGACACCCGATTCGAAGTCCGCCAAGCCTTTCCGGTCCCAGACCAAGATGACGCCGTTTGGGTGCATACCTTCCTGACCGAACCGATTGATTCCGGCGAAAACTTCCAATACGAAGTCGTCTGGACGCTCCGCAAAGAAATCGCGGGCTGGCGCGTCAGCGGATTCGTCATCGACCAGGGCGAGGGCATGGAACCGTTGGAATTCGATTTCGAAAACGGGGACGAAATGGAAGCTCGTTTGGCGGCATTGGAACAGGCAGAGGGGCCTGTCAATCGCTAAGCGGACCACCGAAAGCGCAAAATCGGAACCTGAACCGCCCACTTTGGGAAAAATAGGCAATCTTTTCTTGCCACTATTTGCGCCCTTTGGCTCCAGACCCGGCGTGACAAATTGACCTACATGCCACCCTGAAGAGTGGTGTCGGTTGGTGCTCTAGCTCGCCGATAAGCTCGTGATACGCCGGTTTTCTCGGCTTTTTTGCAAATCGGAAGCCGTCGGGCCTAAAACCCGGGCGACCTCGTCGGGCAACCTCCGCGACAGATTTTCTGTCTTGTTTCGGGGGTTGGTGCGATTGACACGGGTCTAGCCAAAGTTACTTTATCCACGAAATCACGTGGTCCGCAAACATTCCGCAAAGCACCTATCTTGCGTGTTCGGAAGTTTCGGTGATGGTCACCGACGCTGGAACCAACGGGGGAGCCTGGATATGGCTTCTGATTTGAAAAAGTGTGCGTAGAGGATCGCACCAAAAAATCCGAAACACTTGGGAGAAAACAATGAATCGGAATGTGGTCAGCGGGATTGCCGCGTTTGCACTTTTGGTGGGTGCGGCTCTCGCCATGAATGAATCGTCGGCTTACGCTGGCAACTGTGGTGGTGGACTGTTCTCGAAGCTGCACGCGAAGAATGCGTGTGGTGGAGGACTGTTGGCTAAGCTCAAGTCCCGTAGTGCAGATTGCTGCGCTCCGGAACCTGTCTGCTGCGAACCGGCACCGGTTTGCTGCGAGCCGGCACCAGTTTGCTGCGAACCAGCACCCGCTTGTGGTGGCGCCAGCCGTCCGAAGCTGTTCGCACGTCTGTGTGCAAAGCTGAAGGCCCGCAAGAGCTGCTGTGCTCCCGAGCCCACCTGCTGCGAACCGGCACCTTGCTGTGCTCCGGAACCGGCACCGTGCTGTGCTCCTGAGCCTGCACCTTGCTGTGCTCCCGCACCGACTCCTTGCTGTGCACCTGCACCGACTCCTTGCTGTGGAGCACCGGCACCGTGCAACGCATGTGGCGGAGCTGTCGTCTCGGCAGCAGCACCGTGTGCTGCATGTGATGGCGGCGTCGTCGTCGAAGCACCGGCTGTCGAAGCTGCACCTGCTGCTGCTGAAGCAAGCGCCAGCGATGCACCGCCTGCTCCGACTCCGGACGCAGACACCAACATCTAAGCTCGAACCTTTACGAGCCTAAACATCAGGCCCGATGCTGCTTCACCGCGGCATCGGGCTTTTTTTATGCCTTCACCCGACCAGTTTCTTGATCACCGTTCCGTGCACGTCGGTCAGTCGGAACGGGCGACCGGCAAAAGTGAACGTCAATCGCTCATGGTCGATGCCCAGTTGGTGCAGGATGGTCGCCTGGATGTCATGGACGTGAACGGCATCTTCGACCGGATGAAATCCCAGGTCGTCGGTTTTGCCGATCGTTTGTCCGGCCCGCACGCCACCGCCTGCCATCCACATCGTGAACGCTTGCGGGTGATGGTCGCGACCGAGTGATCGTCCCAGCGCGGCGCTGGCTTCCACCATCGGTGTGCGTCCGAACTCGCCGCCCCACACCACCAGTGTCTCATCGAGCATCCCGCGTTGCTTCAGATCCTTGACCAACGCGGCACAACCCTGGTCGGTCGCCTTGCACTGACTCTTCAACCCGCCTTCGACGTTGCTGTGATGGTCCCAGCCGGAATGGTACAGCTGGATGAATCGGACACCGCGTTCGGCCAATCGGCGGGCGAGCAAGCAATTCTTGGCGAAGGAACCGGTGTCCTCTCGTTTGGTGCCGTACATCGCCAGCGTCTCGTCCGACTCGCCGGAAAAATCCATCAGCTCCGGCGCCCGTGTCTGCATCCGATACGCCATTTCATAGGACTCGATCCGCGAACGAATCCCATCGACGGCCAGGGACTCCATGCGGCGGCGGTTCAAATCGCTGACCAGATCCAACGTCGCGCGCTGGGTCTGGCGACTGATCCCCGCGGGGTTGGCCACGTGCAGAATCGGATCGCCGCTGGTGCGAAACGGGACGCCCTGGTGTTCGCCGGGCAGAAATCCGTTGCTCCACATCGCCGCCCCGCCGGACAGGTTTCCGCCGCTTTTCAAGACCACAAAACCGGGCAGGTCGTCGGCGTCGCTGCCCAACCCGTAGGTCAGCCAGGACCCCATCGCCGGGCGCCCGGGAATGGGGCTGCCGGTGTTGACGAAAATCTGTGCCGGCGCGTGATTGAATTGGTCGGTGTGCACGCTGCGGATGAACGCGACGTCGTCGGCGATCTCGCCCAGGTGGGGCAACGGCTCGGCGATCTGGGCTCCTGATTGGCCGTAGCGGTTGAATTTGAAGCGGGGCGACAAGACGGCTGCCCCGGGCTGGATGAACGCGTACCGCTGTCCGGCGATCACCGACGGCGGGATCGGTTTGCCTTCCAACTCGACCAGTTTGGGTTTGTGATCGAACAGGTCCAACTGGCTGGGCGCACCGGCCATGAACAAATAAATCACCCGTTTGATCTTGGCCGGGTGATGCAGCCCGGCTGACGCGGACGCAGGGGTGGTGGAATCCGCAGCCGACACGTCACGTGAGAGCAGCGATGCCAGGGAGATCTTTCCCAGCCCGATTCCGCAGGCGCCGAACAGTTGTCGGCGTGTGAGTTCTTTCAGGTTCATGGTGTCGTGATGGCTTCGTCGGTGTTCATCAGCGCCCGGGCGACCAGCATCCAAGGTCGCTCGTGCTCGGATTGGCTTCGGTAAAACGCCAGGATTGCGTCCAGTTCGCCTTCACGGGGCTGGCGGACCAGCACACGGCGGAACAGGTGTCGGGCGATGTCACGCGGCTCAGCGTCGCTACCGGACTGTTTCGCATCGCCAACCGCAGCGTCGGCAAACCCCTCGGCGATTTCCAAGTACATCTGATCATTGAGAAGCGTCAACGCTTGCAGCGGCGTCGTGCTGCGATCGCGCCGGGCGATGCACAATTCACCCGACGGGGCATCGAACGTTGTGTACGCGGCAAACGGAGCGGTGCGTTTGCTGTAGGTGTACAGCGATCGTCGGTAGCGGTCGGCACCAGTCGATGTCGGCCACGCCGTGTTTCCATAGGCCATTTGTACGACCGACTCGGGCTGGGGCGGATAAACGCTCGGGCCGCCGATCTGTCGAGACAGCAACCCCGAACCGGAAAGGAACGCGTCTCGAATCCGTTCGGCGTCGTACCGGCGATAGGGAAACACCGACAGCAACCGGTTGTCGGGATCCGCCGATGGGGGCGTGCCGATCGATTGGCGGTAGGTCGCCGAGAGCACGATTTCTCGGTGCAGCCGTTTGATCGACCAACCGATCCCGTCGACCGACGTGTCGCGCAGTCGGACGTCCAGGTAGTCGAGCAACTCGGGGTGCGAGGGCGACTCGCTTTGCGTGCCAAAATCGCCGGCGGTCCGCACGATGCCGGTGCCGAAGAATTCACGCCACGCCCGGTTTGCCGTCACGCGTCCGACCAACGGGTTCGCGTCGCTGACCAACCACTGCGCCAATTCCAGCCGATCGCGCGGGCCGTCTTCGGGATCGGTCGCAAAAAATTCCGGCACCGCAGCGTCGACCGATTCCTTGGGCTGCAAATACTCGCCGCGATGGCGTCGCCGGGTCACGCGTCGATTGCTCTCCGGCCGCTCCTGCATCACCAACGTGCGAACATCATCGGGGATCTGATTTCGCAAACGGTCGATCGGCTTGCGATGCTCGGCCATCTCGTCGGCCCCCCGCAAGAACTCCAGGGCCAAGTCCTGTTTTAATTTCGGTGAGACCTGGCCCGACGTCTTGGACGCAAGCCATTGACGTTGCAGGTCGCTGGAGATCTGCATCGCTTGGGGATGCTCGTCGGTCGTCACGTCGATGCGAAAGCGGCCCAGTGCGGCAACATAATGACGCTCAAAGAGCATCTCCAGCGACCAGGGCTGGTCCAAACGCAGCGGCGGATCCAGGGGGATGACCAAGCGGTGCGTTTGGCCGGCGTCGCCGGGGATCGACCAACCGGTCGATCCGTCACCGTCAAACAGATTGCCCGGAAAGGTTTTGCCGTTGCCCGGTTTGGCACCCGGGACCGACGTCGTGCCGACGGCGAGTGTCACGGGGGTTTCGCCGATGGACATCTCCAGTTCGCTGAGAAAGAAATCACCGCGTCGACCCTCGTAGAAGGCCAGCCCCGGCCCCTTGGCCGGCAGCGTCGGGTGCGACAACGCTTCGATGCGAATCGCCGTGATCGGTTTGTCGGAATCGATGGCCGGCATCGTCAGTGAATACACGTCGCGTTTGGTTGCGTCGCCCGAGGCCAACACCGATCCGTCGTCCAAGACCGCCAGCGTGGGCATCGTCGATTCCATTTGATCCGGCGCGACTGTCCGCCAATCCGAAAGCTGCTCCAGACGCTCGGCTTGCCACTTCGCCCACGCGGCCTGAAGCGTCGCGTCGCCGTCATCGGCCAACAGCACGCGCTTGACGATGTCGTGTTCCGTCGCCGTGATCCGCCGCTGGATCGATTCACGTTGCTCGATCACCGCCGGGGGATCCGCGTTGAGTTCCGGTTCATCGGCATTGTCCATCAGCGCCATCAACGCGTAGTAATCCGTGTGCGTCAACGGATCGTATTTGTGCGTGTGACACTGGGCGCATCCGGTCGTCAATCCCATCCAAACGGTTCCGGTCGTGGCGACACGATCCACCATGGCATAAAACCGATACTCCAGCGGGTCGATGCCGCCCTCTTCATTGAGCATCGTGTTGCGATGAAATCCCGTCGCGATACGCTGCGACCGGGTGGCATCGTCAAGCATGTCACCGGCCAACTGTTCGATCGAAAACGCATCATACGGCTTGTCGGCATTGAGCGCATCGATCACCCAATTACGGTAGGGCCAGATCGTGCGTGGGCGATCTTTTTCGTAGCCATTGGTGTCGCTGTAACGGGCCAGGTCCAACCAGGATCGGGCAAACCGTTCGCCGTACTCCGGTGAGGCCAGTAGGCGATCGACCAGTGCTTCGTAGGCATCAGGCCGGTCGCTGGCGACAAACCGATCGACCTCCTCCGGCGTCGGGGTGGTCCCCAGTAAGTCCAAATAAACGCGACGAATCAGCGCGACGGGATCGGCCTCGGCACTCGGCGACAACCCGTTCTGTTCCATCCGGTGAAGCACGAAGCGATCGATCGGACCGCGACACCAGCCGGGATTCTCAACCGCCGGCAGCGACGGTTCGGCCGCCGGCTGAAACGACCAATGCACTTCGTACTGGCCGCCCGAATCGATCCACCGGCGGAGCGTCGCGATCTCGGCTTCACCTAGCGGCGGGTGCCCGTCCGCCGGCGGCATCCGCAGGTCGTCGTCGTCACTGGTCACGCGCAGGATCAGTTCGCTGTCCTCCGCCGCACCGGGTTTGATCGCCTGGTAACCGCCCAGGTCTTGCCGCGAACCGGCTTGGGTGTCCAACCGTAGATCCGCCTCGCGCGTGCCTTCATCCGGCCCGTGGCAAGTGAAACAGTGCTTGGCGAGAATCGGCCGCACGTCACGATTGAAGTCAACGCGATGGACGTCGGCCTGACCAGAACCGGACGAATCAATCGGTTGGGCGTCGGCCGCGACGAGCCTGCCCGCGGCACAGACGAGCGTGCTCGCGGCACAGACCAGCACGCATAGGGTCAGCCGACGCAGCGGGGACAACAAGCCAGCGGGAGACGAACACGTCATCGAAAGAGTCATGACCGGCGGGGGGAGGTGGAAGGGAATTCGTCTCCTCCAGTATAGCCGATCAACTAGGATCGCCGATCAGCTCTCAGCCGTCGGCCGGCTTGTTGTCGTCCTGGAACTCGGGCAGCAGGATTTCTTGGTCGCCGAGGCCCCCCGAATCACCGTCCTCTGCTGAAACGCTCTTGCCTGGCGAATCACTCTTGCCCCCGGCAACTGATTTGCGTCCCGCCTCGACGCTGCGTCCCGCCTCGACGCTGCGTTCCGGGTCAATGACGATTCCCGATGCCTCGCGGGCGGCGACCGCTCCGCTGAAGATTTCGTAACCGACCAGGGCGATCATGCCGGCCAACAGCGGCAACCAATAGTAGAGCACACGGAAGATCAGCACCGACGCCAACACGGTGTCGCCGACGGTTCCTTTCAGCAAGGTCAGCAAGATGACTTCCAGCACTCCCAATCCCCCTGGGACCTGGGTCATCATCGCGACGCCGATCGCCACCAAGTAGGCGGCCAGCACTTGAGCAAACGGGACCACCGAATCACCGGGCAAGACCAGGTACAACGCGGTCGCTGAGATCAGCAAATCGACCGCCGCCACCGACGCTTGGACGAACATCAATCCCGGTCGCGGCGGACGAAGATGGAGTTCGCCGATCGGCCAGGGTTTTCGCCACAAAAAGCAGACCAGCGAATAAAGGATCGCCAGCGAGATCAGCACGACGCCCAATGTCTGCGTCGCGAACGGCAGCGTCACATCCGGGGGGAGTTGGATGGGCACCCAGATCAGCACCAGCCCGCCGAGGAACCACCATCCGCTCCAGAACGTCAGCCCGACCACCGAGATCAATGCGACGATCTGGCCCGCTGGCAGTCCCCACTGGGAATAAAACCGAAACCGAATCGGCGCGGCCGCCAACAGCGTGCCCAGGTTATTGCCGAGCGAGAATCCGGCGATCGAGACCAGGGCGATCCGTCGCAGCGGCAGCGAGCGTGCGACATAGCGCAGCGCCAAAATGTCATAGGCGATCAGCAACCCGTAATTGAGCGCGATCAAAAACGCCGCGATCACGATCTGGCTGGCGGGCACACCGGTCAATCCACGAACAAATTCGTCCCACGTGATTTGATGGGCCTCGCGAATCAGCAACCGCACCGCCAATGCGAACAACGCAATCGCGAGCACCGGACCGGCATATTTTCGGATGCGTTTTTTAGGCAAGGGTCAGGAACGCCAGGAGGGGGAACGTCGCGTCGGGCCATCGCCCCGTCGCGTCGGCGGCGGGCTTGGGTGAAATCGGTCACGCCCGAATTGTCCCCGCCGGCCGCTTGAGGACAACCCCGTGATTTACCAAGAATCCTCGGCCGCCTATGGTAGTGCACTGCAAGTTTTGGTCAGCCTCCTTTCGGCAAATCTCCGCAAGCCTCCCTTTTACAACGCAAGCTCATGAAGACGGTCCGACACGAATTAGTTGTCCTCGGCGGTGGCCCGGCCGGTTACGTCGCCGCCATTCGCGCCGCACAGCTGGGATTTGATACCGCGTGCATCGATGAAAATGCTCAATTCGGCGGGACCTGCGTGCGCGTCGGTTGCATCCCCAGCAAAGCGTTGCTGGAATCGAGCCACCTGTACGAAGAGGCCAAGCACCGCTTCAAAGAGCATGGGCTGAAAATCGGCTCGCTCGACCTCGATCTCGCCGCGATGATGGATCGCAAAACGAAGATCGTCGACACGCTGACCGGCGGGATCGACATGCTGTTCAAGAAGCAGAAGGTGACGCCCTACCACGGACGTGGCAAGCTTCGCGATCTCAATTCGATCGTCGTCCAGGGCGAAGAGCCGGTGGTGATCGAAGCCGACCGGATCCTGCTGTGCCCGGGGAGCGTCCCGGCCACCTTGCGGGGCGTCGAAGAAGACGGCGACCGCATCGGTAACAGCACCACCGCGCTCAGCTTTTCCGAAGTCCCCGAACACCTGGTCGTCATCGGCGGCGGCTACATCGGTATGGAACTCGGCAGCGTCTGGAATCGACTCGGCAGCCAGGTCACCGTGCTGGAAGCGTTTGACCGGATCTTCCCCGGCATCGATTCCGAACTGGCAAGCATCGCGCTCCGCACGTTCAAGAAACAAGGTTTCAAGTTCCAACTGAAGACCTTCGTCCAGTCGGCACGTGTCAAGGGCGACAAGTGCGTCGTCGAAGTCAAAGACGGCGACCCGATCACGTGCGACCGTGTCTTGCTGGCCACCGGCCGACGTCCCGCGACCGATTCGATCGGGCTGGAATCGATCGGTTTGGAAACCGACCGTCACGGCTTCATCCCCGTCAACGAAAATTTTGAAACCTCCGTCGAAAACGTGTTCGCCACCGGCGACTGCATCGGCGGCGCCATGCTGGCCCACAAAGCGATGGAAGAGGCGGTCGTGTGCGTCGAGCGGATGGCCGGCATGCAGACCCATCTGAACTATGACGTCATCCCCGCGATCGTGTACACGCATCCGGAGATCGCCAGCGTCGGAAAGATGGAAGACGAACTCAAGGAAGCCGGTGTCGCCTACAACAAGGGCGTCTGTCCCTTCGGCGCCAACGGCCGCGCCCGAACCCTGGGCGAGCCCGACGGCCGCGTCAAGATCCTGGCCGATGCCAAGACCGACCGCGTGTTGGGCGTCCACATCATCGGCGCCCGGGCCGGCGACATGATCGCCGAAGCCGCCGCGGCGATGGAATACGGTGCCAGCAGCGAAGACATCGCGCGAACCTGCCACGCCCACCCGACGCTGGCCGAAGCGATGCACGAAGCCGCATTGGCCGTCGACAAACGCGCCATCCACACGGCGTGATCGACCGTCTTCTGATGATCTCCGTTTCGCTGCTCCGCAGCGACACGCGCGGCTAAAGCCTGGACACCAGCGCGTGTTGGTGTCTAGCCTTCAGGCGACTCCCACTCGCTGCTCCGCAGCGAAATGGGCGGCTAAAGCCTGGACACCAGCGCGTGTTGGTGTCTAGCCTTCAGGCGATTTCCGCTCGCTGCTCCGCAGCGAAATGGGCGGCTAAAGCCTGCACACCAGCGCGTGTTGGTGTCTAGCCTTCAGGCGACTCCCGCTCGCTGCGTAGCAGCGGAATGGGCGGCTAAAGCCTGCACACCAGCGCAC
>NZ_JBFHKV010000005.1:0-26191 GCF_041595215.1 Stieleria sp.
GCCCAACCCGGACATTCATTTCGACGCCAACGGATTGCGGGTTCCCCGTTCGACCGAACCGTGGGATTGCGACGGACCACGGTTGGCGGGAGTCAATGGTTTCGGCTACGGCGGGGCAAACGCCCACGTGATTCTGGGACAACCGCCCCAAGAAGTCCCGAAACGTTCAGCGCCAGCGGTCGACCACCCACCGATGTTGCTGCCGATTTCGGCGCACGACAAGACCGCGTTGGCCGAAACCGCGTCACGTCTGGCCGATTGGCTGGACGAACATGATGTTGCCTGTGCCGACGTTGCCGCAACCGCGGCGCGACGACGCAGCCATCATGATTGGCGCGGCGTGGTGGTGGGACGCGATCGTCACGATTGGGCCCGCCGGCTTCGTGAAATCGCCGGCGATTGCGACACGCATGCCCAACGAGTGCGTTTGAATGTCTCCAGCCGAACCGACGCGCCGTCGCCTCCGGTCGCATTCGTGTGCAGCGGCCAGGGTCCGCAGTGGTGGGCGATGGGACGCGGCTTGCTGGAATCCAACTCAATTTTTCGCGACACGATTGAACGTTGTGATCGCGAATTTTCCAAGCACGTCGCGTGGTCGTTGATCGACGAGCTGTGTCGTGGCGAAGACGAATCGCGAATGAATGAAACCGCGATCGCTCAACCGAGTTTGTTTGCCTTGCAAGTCGCACTGGCGGCGGTTTGGCAATCCAAAGGCATTCGCCCCTCGATCATCGTGGGGCATAGCGTGGGCGAGATCGCTGCGGCCCACGTCGCCGGCGCCCTCGACTTTGCCGACGCCTGTTTGGTCGCGATCCATCGCGGCCGCACGATGGACGCCGCGACCAGCAAGGGCGCGATGATCGCGGTCGGGCTGTCGCCCCAGGAAATTGAACCCTGGATTGCCCAACTCGGTGACAGCGTTTCCATCGCCGCGATCAATGGCCCCGCGTCGCTGACCGTGTCGGGATGCGCCGTCGAGATCGAGGCGCTGTTTCACCGCTTGGACCAGGCAGGAATCTTCTGTCGGCGTCTGGAAGTGGAATACGCGTTCCATAGCGCCCAGATGGATCCCGTCCGCGACGAACTGTTGCGATCGTTGGCGACGATTCAGCCGAAGCCGACGCACACGCCGTTTGTATCCACCGTGACCGGCGCCGTGATGGCGGGCACGGAAGTCGACGGAGAGTATTGGTGGCAGAACGTTCGCAAGAGCGTGCTGTGTTCCGACGCGATGGATGTGCTGGCGACTGAAGGCATCGAGTTGGCCATCGAAATCGGACCGCACCCGGTGTTGCGTTACGCGATCGCCGAGTGCTTTGCCAAACATCAACAATCGATTTTGGCAGTCGCGTCGCTGAATCGAAAGAAAGACGATGCGACCGTGATGGCCGAATCCGTCGGCCAACTTTATGCCTGGGGTTATCCGATCGACTGGAATTTGAACGCACCGGCCGATGCCCAGTACGTCAAACTGCCGGCCATGGCGATGAACCGTCAATCGCTCTGGTTCGAATCTCACGAATCGAAACTGAGTCGCCAGTCAAACCCGGGTGAACCGATTTTGGGTCAAAGGCTCGATGGCCCGGACCCCAGTTGGCAGACTCGCATCGACCTTCGCTTGCAGGAATCGTTGGCCGATCACCGTGTTCGCAACGCGTGCATGATGCCGGCCGCGGCGATGTTGGAATTGGCCATCGCGGCGGGAGCAGTCGTCGGCGACGAGGATGCCGTCTCGCTGAAACGATTTCGATTGCAAAACCCTTGCCTGCTGGGCGAAGACGCTCCGGTGCGAATTCAAATCGACTATGCACCCCAGCGTCGACAGATTTCGCTCACCTGCAGCGGAATCGATCAATCCAATTGGCAACCGTTGGCCGTGGCGGACTTGAGCAGTATCGCCAGCGCACGCCTGTCAGATCGCTCGGCGCTGGATGACGCCCGACGACGAGCCACCGAATCGGTTTCCGCCGACCGGCTGTACCGCTATTGTGATCAGTTGGGGCTGAACTACGGGCCACGTTTCCGCGGCGTCAACGCAGCCTGGCGTGGACCGTACGAAGCCATCGTCGCGGTCGAATTCCCGGACGCGGAGGATTTTGGCGATGCCGCGGATCCGCTCGGATTCGGCTCGGCGCTCTTGGACAGTTGCTTTCACGGCATGATCATCGCAAGCCCCAACTTTGACGACGTCATCGACGGCTTGTACCTGCCCCAACAGATCGCATCGTTCGACGTCTTTCGCAAAGCGTGTTCGCCGTTGACGGCGCATGTGCGTTTGATCTCGAAAGACGACTATCGGATGGTCGCCGATATCGACATCTATGACGCCGATCAAAACCACTGCGTTGCGATCCGCGGATTTGAATCGGTTTCGGTGACGCGAATGAACCTGGAAGGTTCGGTGGACGAATTGTTGTACCGATACGTTTGGAAGCCGGCAGCCCCGGCGCAGCCGAACGACGCTGACACTGAAAATCGAAAATGGCTGGTCTTTTGCGACCAAAGCGGACTTGCCGATGAACTGCTGGAGCGATTGCCGGCCGGCGAGAAAATCGTCACCGTCCAGCACGGCGCCAATTTCAAACGGTTGCGTGACAAATCATTCATCATCGATCCCGAGAACCGGGACGAGTTCGATCGCTTGTTGACGGACATCGGGGATGGCGTGACCGACGCGGTCTATCTATGGGGTCTGGATTCGCCCGACAACGTCGAACTCTCTGGCGACACACTGAACAAGTCGACCGTGCTGACGACGTTGGCGCCGATGCACCTGGTCGCCGCCTGGCAATCGGCCGCGGATTCGAACCGGCAATCCAAGATCGCTCGACTGTCCCTCGTGACCCGCGGAGCTCAGCCGCCGGATGAAACGATGCTGCCGATTTCGGTCGCGGCCGGTCCACTGATCGGTTTTGGACGAGTGATCGCGAGTGAATGCAGTCGTTTCAAGACCAAGCTGATTGACTTGTCCCCCACGGAGTCGCCAAATGTCGCTTCACCGATTGCCGACGACTTGCTGGCAGAGCTGGTGGGGCGAATCGACGATGAAGACGAAGTAATGATTCGCGATTCGATTCGTTGGGTCCGGCGGTTTGTCCCGGTCGAGGAACAACCGCTTCATCCCGAGAGCCGCCGCCGTACTCCGAGCGCACTGCGGCTGGGTGATTCGTCGTCGATCGATCAATTGCGATACGAATCGGTTCCTTCGGTCGGTCCCACCGATGGACAGGTTGAGATCGAGGTTTTGGCGACGGGATTAAATTTCAGTGACGTGATGAAGTCGCTGGATTTGTATCCGGGGTTGCCCGATGGTCCCGTCTTGCTGGGCGCCGAATGCAGCGGGCGAATCAGTCGTGTCGGACCCGATGTCACCGAGTTTAACGTCGGCGACGAAGTGATCGCCGTCGCGCCGGGCTCGTTCGCGACCCACGTCATCGTCAACCAACACTTGGTCGCGCCGAAACCTGGAGCGCTGTCACACCCGCAAGCGGCAACGATCCCGATCGCTTTCTTGACGGCCGAGTATGCACTGGGCGAGTGTGCCCGCATTCGGTCGGGAGAACGCGTTTTGATTCATTCGGCCAGCGGCGGTGTGGGCATCGCCGCGATGCAGTTGGCGAAACTGGCTGGTGCGGTGACATTGGCCACGGCCGGTACAGATGAGAAGCGAGAGTTTGTTCGCCAGTTAGGCGCCGAAGTGGTGATGAATTCACGCGATCTACAATTCGCACGCGAGACGCTGGAACAGACCGATGGCGAAGGTGTCGATGCGATCCTGAATTCGCTGCCCGGTGAAGCGATCACGAAAGGATTGTCGATTCTGAAAACGGGCGGACGCTTTTTGGAGATCGGCAAACGCGACATCTATTCGGACGCCTCGTTGGGGTTGGAGATTTTCAAAAACAACCTTGCGCTGTTCGCCATCGACCTGGATCAACTGTTTCGCGAACAGCCCGAACGGATGGGGCAGATGCTTCGCCGTCTGGTGACACGTTTCGAAACCGGTGAACTGTCGCCGCTGCCGGTCAAGACGTTTGATGCCGATGAAACACGCGATGCGTTTCGATTCATGCAACAGGGAAAACACATCGGCAAGGTCGTCGTGGATTACCGCCAAGCCCCGTCGGACGTGTTTGCCGGACAGTACGAACCTGTTCGCTTGTCCGCCGAACGGACGTACTGGATCGCCGGCGGATTGGGCGGATTCGGATTGCGTGTGGCACAATGGCTGGTCGATTGCGGTGCCAAGCACTTGGTACTGGGAGGACGCAGCGCGGTCGTTGCGGCGGACACGCAATCGGTTTTGGATGAGTGGACGAAGGCCGGGATTGATGTGCGGGTGATGCCGGTGGACCTGACGTCGACCGCTTCGGTGCAATCGGTGGTCGATCAAATCGATCGCGATTGTCCGCCACTTGCCGGAGTTTTTCACACGGCGATGATTCTTGAAGACCGCTTGTTGGTCGATCTGGACCGAACGACGTTGCAGCGGGTACTCGGTCCGAAGGTCTTGGGCGGATGGAACCTGCACGCGGCGACCTGTGGTCATGATCTGGATCACTTCGTGTTGTTCTCGTCGCTGTCGAGTGTCTTCGGGCACGCCGGACAGGCAAATTACGCTGCGGCGAACGCGTTCTTGGATTCGCTGGCCCATTACCGGCGATCTCTCGGCATGCCCGGCTTGGCGGTCAATTGGGGACATGTCGGTCAGGTCGGCTACCTGGCCCAGCGCAGTGAACTGAGCGAGCGACTGGAGCGGCAGGGCGTGTTGACGTTCTCCGCCGACGAGGCGATGCGTTGTTTGGAACAGGCGATGCAAACCGACGCCGTCCAACAAAGTGTCTTGAGGATGGATTGGATGCGTTGGCGGGGGCTGGGCATCACCGGAGAAGTGTCTCCACGATTTGCGCATTTGTTGCGTGGAATGCCGGAGGAAACGACCGACGGCGACCGCTTGGCCACCGCGACGGAAGTCCGCGAGGCGACGGCCGACGCAAAGAACGCAATGGTTGCTAAAATCATCGGATTCAAGGCGGCCTCGTTGCTGGGGATCGCCCTTGAAAAAATGCCGTGGGACCGGCCCCTGTTGTCGATGGGGCTGGATTCCCTGATGGCCGTGGAGATGCGAAACTGGATCGAAAGCCGACTGGAGATTGATTTGCCGATTTCCGAATTGATGCGGAGCGAAAGCTTGCGAGAAGTCTGTCGCAACGTCACCACGATCATCGACGCGGGCACATCGCAGCCGAACCAGGCGGCGACGCCCGATGCGGAGACCGATGACGCGGAGAAGAACGGCGCAACGGCGGCGGAATTGCTGGAGCAATTGCCGGCGATGTCCGATGCCAACGTCGACGCGTTGTTGGCACAACTGCTCGATGGCACGGTCCCCGGACAGCCCCGTGAATGATGCGTTGGATGGTCTGTCAGGCCAACAAAAACGCGAGTTGCTGGCCCGCTTGTTAAAGGAAAAGGCGGCCGCACAGGGCGAACGGCAGCAGCATTCCGCCGACGAGTTCCCGCTTTCGGCGGGGCAACAAGCGTTGTGGTACGCGTACCAGCGGGCTCCACAGGTCACTGCGTACAACGTCTCGCTGCCATCTCGGATTCGCTCGGCGATCGACCTGGACGCGATGCGACGATCCGTCGAAGCGTTGGTCGATCGGCACAGTGCGTTGCGGACGGTGTTTGCCGAATCAGATTCGACCCATCAGCCCGTCCAGCGGATTCAGACGACGTTGACGCCGGAGTTTCGTGTGGTGGAGACGCCGTCGGCAAGCCAAGCCGAACTGGCCGCACGGGTGACCGAAGAGATCAACCGCCCGTTCGATTTGACGCGTGGCCCGCTGCTTCGTCTGGCAGCCTTTCGAATCGCCGCCGATGATGTCGTCATGGTTGCCACCACACATCACATCGTGGTCGATTTCTGGTCGTTGGTCTTGATCATGGATGAAATCCGCCAACTGTATCCCGCGCTGGCGAGCGGTCGGAAACCGAATCTGCCACCTGCACCGTGCAACTACGAACGTTTCGTGCGTGCCCAAGCCGATCTGGTGGCCAGCGACCGGGGAAAGCAGATCGCTGCGTATTGGCAACGTCAATTGGCCGATGTCCCGCCGGTGATCGAATGGCCGACGGATTTTGTTCGCCCCGCATCGTTCACGCACCGTGCGTCGGTGGTTCCGCTGAAGTTCCCGCCCCAGATGGGGGCAAAGGTTTCCGCGCTGGCGCGTCGATTGGGCGTGACCGCCAACGTCGTGGTGATGGCGTTGCTACAGGTGCTGGTCGGACGGTTCGCCGGTCAGGATTCGTTTTCGATCGGGACCCCGTTTTCGGGTCGCAGCCAGCGGGAGTTCGAAAAGACAGTTGGATTCTTCGTCAATCTGCTTCCGATCACCGTTGATCTGTCCAACAATCCGACGCTGGAAGAACTGATCGCGACGGTCGGGCGAAACATGATCGATGCCTTGGCGGGCGAAGGCCTGCCGCTGGCTGAAATCGTTCGCGAGAGTGGCGTCGGGCGTGACCCACGTCGCCATCCGCTGTTTCAAGTCTCTTGCACGTTCGAAAAATCACAGATCGCCAGCGAACAGGGCCGAGCGGGATTTGTCATCGGCAACGAACACGTCTTTGACGACTTCGCCGGCATGCGGCAAGAAAGTTTTCCGGTCCAGCACACGAGCTGTCATTACGACGTTGAGTTTGTCTTTGAACTGCATGGCGATGAACTCCGCGGCATGATCTGTTATTGCCGCGACCTGTTTGCCGCTGACACGATCGATTCGATGGCCCGTCAATTTGTTGCATTGTCTGGTCAGCTGGTCGCCGATCCAAAATGTCCGGTGAAGCATGTCCGCTGGGCTGATGGTCATCGATCCGATTCAGACGATTCGAACGAGCCGCGTGAAACGTTGATCGACTTGCTCGGGGATTCGGAACACGAAATTGTCGCCGACGCACAACGCTTCGCAACAAGTCTGCACCAACGCGGCATCAAACCCGGCGCGATGGTTCCGGTCTGCATGAATCGCGGCCGTGATGCCTGGGTCGGAATCCTGGGCGTGATGTATTGCGGAGCGACGCCGATTCCCATCGACGCCGATCAACCGGCGGTCTCGCCCGAGATGCTGCAACGCGATGCGGCGATTGAATTCGTCGTGGCCACAGCGAACGATCCATGGGCAAACGCTCTCGACGTGGCCGTCATTTCAGTGGACGAATT
Organism: Stieleria sp.; assembly: GCF_041595215.1. Lineage (NCBI taxonomy): Bacteria > Pseudomonadati > Planctomycetota > Planctomycetia > Pirellulales > Pirellulaceae > Stieleria > Stieleria sp. The sequence continues at coordinate 7,223 of NZ_JBFHKV010000005.1, forward strand.
GGACCACCAGGCGACGCCGACCTGTCATCATTGTTCGCCCGACGACCTTGCCTACGTGATCTACACCTCGGGTTCGACCGGACGTCCGAAAGGCGTCATGGTTTCCCACGCCGCGATCACCAATGCGATGCGTTGGCAACAGCGTGCGACGCCCTTTTCACCATCCGACCGTGCGCTCATCGTGTTGTCCCATCAGTTCGATGCGACGTTGCCACTGGTCGTGACCACCGCTCAACAGAACGCGTCACTGGTGTGGCCCGATGATCCGGGACGCCTGGATCTGGACCAGTTGATCACACAAATCATTCGCGATCGCGTCACGATTCTGCAGGCCGTCCCGAGCGTCTTGCGGGCGCTCGCTGGGCATCCCCGATTTGCCGAGTGCACGTCGGTGCGCCAGATTTGGACGGGCGGCGAAACGATGCCGACGGAGTTGCCCGAATTGATTCGTTCCCAAGTCGATGGTGAACTTTGGAATTTTTATGGTCCGACCGAGGCTGCTTGCCAAGTCACGGCGCATCGTGTGACAGAAGTCACGCCGGGGAGTCGCATTCCGATCGGTCGTGAGATTGATGGGGTTCACATTCATCTGGTCGACCCGCTGCTGGCCCCGGTTCCCGTGGGCGTTCCTGGACAGATCGTGATCAGCGGTCGCGGTTTGGCAGACGGCTATCTCAATCAACCAGAATTGACCGAACAAGCCTTCGTCACCTCGCAGCAGATCCGCGATGGCGACGGCAAGCCGAGCCGAGTCTATCTGACGGGCGATCTGGGTCGGCGGCGCGGCGACGGCACGATCGAGTTTCTCGGCCGCGTCGACCACCAAGTCAAACTGCGGGGTTATCGCATCGAATTGGAAGAGATCGAGCGGACGATCGAGTGCTTCACAGGCGTCGAGCGTGCGGCGGTCAAAGTGATCCAGTCCGGAACGCCAGGAGAACGTCTTGCCGCCTTCGTCGCCGGGGTTGACGCATCGCAACAAGACGGACTGAACCGTCATCTCGCGGCCAGCCTTCCCCCCTACAAGCGTCCCGCGTCGATCCACCTGCTCGATCAACTTCCGCTCAATACGAGTGGCAAGATTGATCGCCAGCGGTTACCCGAACCAGTGTCCAAGGACGGGTCGACCGAGAATGTGTTGCCGCCGCGCAACGACTTGGAACAGTTTTTGGAGCACCGCTTCGCCGCTGCGTTGGAGCAGGAATCCATCGGAATCGATGTCAATTTTTTCGAAGCCGGGGGAACGTCGTTGCAGGCAGCGGTGTTGACGTCAGAGTTGTCCGATGAGCTTGGTTTCGCGATCCCCACCGCGTTGCTGTTTGATTTGGGCGACGTCCGATCGGTCGCAAGCCGGTTGGTGGATCTGCATGAACCGAGCCTTCGAGCCCGATTCGGAGACGCGGCGATCGACGGATGTCGCGCTGCCGTTTCGGAAACGGAAAACGAATCGACGAAGGATGCCGACGCGTTGTTGGTGGAACTGAAACGCGGCGGCGATGCTGCCCCCGTGTTCATGATCCATCCGCCGGGCGGGATCGTCGTCTGTTACCGCGAACTGGCGGGGATGCTTCCCGACGATCAGCCGCTGGTCGCGATTCGCTCGCGGGGACTACACGGGGATGAACGATTGCCGAGCACGTTGAGTGAAATGGCCAGCGACTATGTCCGGTCGATCCGGCGTCGCCAGCCGTCGGGGCGTTATTTCATCGGCGGTTGGTCACTCGGCGGCGTCATCGCCTTCGAAGTCGCACGGCAGCTTGCCGCCGACGGCGCGGACGTGGCGGGATTGATTCTGTTGGATTCCACGGTACCAGAGCGCAGTGATTCCGACGCGCCCGCAGCCGGACTGGAGTACGGGATCGAATTATCGCTGGAGCAGCTGAGTGAACTGTCCGAAGACGACCAGTTGCCGTTCCTGTACGAGCACGCCGAACGCTTGGGGGTGCTGCAAGAAGACACTCCGACGGCGGTCGTGCAGAAAGCCATCGCCGACCTACGGCGTTTGTTCGCCCACCACGTCGAGTTGTGCCAAGGGTATCAGATCCGACTGATGGACGTCCCGGTGCTGCTGTTGCGACCGAGTGATGTTCCCGGAAAAGCCGATGAGCGTCCCGATCGTGGTTGGGGGCGTTGGACCGGCGACGTCACCGTGGGCACGGTCAGCGGGCATCATCACAGCATGGTGAAATCCCCCGGCGCCGGCGAGATTGCCGAGCAGATCGCACGGTTTGTCGCGTCGGTGAGGAATTAGGGGAGGGAAGGCAGAATGATAGGGGCAAGACGATAGGGGCAAGACGATAGGGCTGAGCTTCAGAAATCGACCCAGCGTCCGTTTTGGATGCGGCTGGTTCCGACGATGCTGCGGTGTTCCGGCTTGATGATCTTGGGCGGAATGTTGACGCGTTTGAAATACTCCGGATCGGCCTTTTCATAACGTTTCACGGCATGCTTGATCGACTCGCCCGCATTCAAGCGGATGATGAAAGGGACCATGTTTTCTGAACTGCGCTGCCACAGCGTGGTGTCGCCTTGGACCACTTTCAAACTGGCGCGATAGGGTTTCAGATTGACCGTTTCGCCTTCGCTGCGGAACGAGGCTCCGATGGGGCGGTAATTGAGCACTTGTTTTTCACCGCGCGTGATCGTCGCAACGACTTTGATGTCGGCGTTGGGAACCACGTTCCAGCCTGCTTTTTCCACCGCCTCTCGAAGCGCGTCTTCCATCACTTGTTCGTCGACGCCCTTGATGCCGCTGACTTCCAAGGAGACTTTGCCGCCGGGTCCAAGCAGCAACATGTCGTTGCCGGCATTCTTCAGCTGTTGCTTGACCTTGGCGATCGCACCATGCGGCAGCGGAAGACTGGTGATCATGGCCGGGCGCGCATTTTTGTCGATGCAAACAAATCCGCCGGGAAAGGTCATTTCTTTCCCGCCGGAGGGCAGGTGATATTTCCAGACCGCCTGGGCCATCTCCAGATCGATCAACGCGAACTGGCTGAGCAACGCATCGTCACCCACCCAGCCGACCAACCGCCCGATCGGCGTTTCGACGGTTTCCTCCATCTCCATGCCGGCGGACTGGAGATTCCAAACCGCCACTTGATTGCCGGCCGCCATCGCCAGTCGGCTGCCGTCGGGCGAAAAACGGACTTCGGGCGTTAGGGTTCCGGGAAAGGGAATCTTGCCGATCAGCTCGGCGCTGGCGACATCGATCATCTGGGTTCCGCCGCTGACCGAAATGGCAAGGAAACGTCCTCCGGCACTGACGGCGACCTTGCCCGTCGCCGGCACCCGTTGAATCAAAAAGTGGCATTTTCCGTCATCAAGCGACCAACAATAAATCGACGAATTGACTTGCACGAGCGCTCGGGTGCCATCCAACATCGTGGCGAACTCCGCCTTCGGTTTGAATCCCGGTTTCTGCCATTCGGGCAAATGCCATCGCGCAACCACACGCGGGCTACCGTTCGACAGGCCGTCCATGACCGCCAAGTCGCCGCCCCGATCTGAAGGTGAATCGACACCGATCATGGCCACCGACCGATCGTAAGCGATGTTGTGGTCCAACAACAAAAACGTCTCGTCGGACTCAAAGGCCAACTTGGGCTGCTTGTTGCCCTTCGTGGTCAGGAAGACATGCCCGAAATGCGCCGGGCTGACCGCATTGCCGTTGCGATGTGTCGACACCGCAAACACGGGTACGGCGGGATCGACCAGGATCGGTTGAGAAACACGGGCGTAGGCATCGAGCTGCTCAATCGGTCGGGCGAACTCGGCGAATTGAAATCCACCCACTCCCGGATCGGGCTGCACCGCAGGCATCGTCTCATCGACGTTGATGTAGATCTCCGTTCCATCGGTCGGCAACTCTTCGGTGGTGCTGCGCTGCGGGAACGATCCGGATGGAGACGGAGCCAGTTTGCGATCAGGGGTCGCAGGCGTCATCGGCTCCCCACCGGCAAATGGATTGACCGGCTCGGCATCGAGTTCTCGGACGAATTTGGCGTCGGCAGGGCTGAGAATATTCAGCGGAACGGTGATCACTCGACCATCGCTCTTCTGCAACTTGACTTGTGTTTCGTTGTGCTCAATCAGCTTGGCGCTGACCTGGAACTTACCCGTCTTGTCGGTCCACAACCGAGCGTCCGACTGGGCATGTCCGATCACAGGGCAAAGGCAAACCAGCAAGGCAAGCACGACGACGGTGCGGCGATCGACCTGGGGCATGGCACGGAAACCTGGAAAGACGAGAGATCAGAAGAGCATCCAGACCGGGCGATTATAACGTCACGGAGAAGGCAGCGCGTTGAGTTTCACGTTTCAGGTTTCTTGACTCTGATGGAATGGAGGTTTCCCGTCGTCCTTCATCGCAAGAGGCTGATTCACTCTCCCAAAGGGCATTGGTATCGACACAAGTCGCATTTTGCCCAAAGGGCATGCATATCCATAGCCTGGGGCAAGCAAACCGAGCAATGGCGAGGGTTGCGCCCGCCCCAGGAACCTCATCGCAACGACGTTCAATTTGGCCAACGGCTCAAGTTTCAAGTTTCAAGTTTGAAACTCCTTACCCTCATTCCAGCCGGAAGGTCTCTTTGACTTCCGTGTATTCGCGGCGTCCGACGCGTGCGATCGTGTGCAGGGCTTTCTGGTCGACCAAGCTGTCTTCGACGTGGAAGTAGACGACGTTTCCGATCACCAGATTCGCTCCGGCGGGACCGGTTCCCAGCGTGATCGCCGAATGCAGGGTGCACTCCATGGCGGCAACGGCCGATCGGACGCGGGGCGGTTTGACTTTGACCGATTCGATCGGCTCGACACCGACGTGTTGAAATTCGTCGATTTCCGAGCCCACTTCGTCGCTGCTGCGGTGCATCGCTTGCGCGACCGACTCGGTCACGACGTTGACCACAAACTGACCGGTGCGTCGCACGTTTTCCAGCGTGTCTTTGGGCAGTCCCTGGGCGTTGTTGGCCGGGGCGAAGCAGACCGTCGGCGGGTTCGCCCCGACGCCGCTGAAGAAGGAAAACGGTGCCAGGTTTGGCACTCCGTCGACCGACAGCGTCGAAACCCAAGCGATCGGTCGGGGCGTGATCAATTGAACCAAACGCAGGTAGGTTTCTTGCAGCGTCAGTTTTTCGACGTCAAATTCCATTTCGGTCTCCCGGGATTCAAACCCGATCAATCCCTGCCGAGCAGGCCGACCATGGTTTCGTGCATCGGCTTGGTCGCGGTGACACAGAATTTTGGCAACCAGTCGTCCAGTTCGGATCCGTCATAGGCGGTCAGCTGCGCCCCGGCCTCGCGTGCGATCACGGTACCGGCGGCGGAATCCCAGGGGCAGACGTTGGTCGCCCAATAGCCGTCCAGACGTCCGGCGGCGACGTAGCACATGTTGAGTGCACAAGAACCGAGTCGGCGAAGTGATCGGCAGCGTTCGAGGACTTTGACGAACCGAGCGACCTCTGGCGAATCCGCTTTGACGCCGGCGGGAAAACTGCACGCGACCAGCGCCTGCGACAGGTCTTCGCAATCGCTGGCCCGAATCGGCCGCCCGTTGAGGTGTGCGCCGGCGCCGTCGACGGCGGAAAAGAGTTCGTTGGAGACGGGATCGAGGATCACGCCCAAACGCATCTTGCCGGCATGGTACAGCCCGATCGAAACGGCGAACGATTGCAGCCGATGAACGTAGTTGACGGTTCCATCGAGCGGATCGACGACCCAGCACGGCGGCGCGTCGGCGTCACCCTCGCGAACCGCAGCGGGCGGGTCATTCTCGCCCTCTTCTTCCCCCACGAACGCATAGCCGCCGAAGGCGTCCATCAGGATCTTGCGAATCGCTTTCTGTGATGCCAGATCCGCATCGGTGACGAGATCTTTGGGAGCCTTTTCGGAAACGGTTCGGTTTTCCCATCGGCTGAGCAGTTCCACGGCGCCGGCCTTTGCGGCCTTGATCGCCAGGTCCAAGTGTTCTTGATTCACAATTCGATTTCGAGTCGTCGGAGTTCTTCCAGCCAAAGCCGGATATCATTGTTGTATTCGGTCGACATGTCACCGATGACCAATTGTCGATGAAATGCCGCCGCACCGGTGTCGACATGCTCGGCGGCTTCGGCATTGGGGAACCGTAAATTCGGGTCGGGCGAGATCAATCCGACCAGAAAGTTCATCAACAAATCGTTGCGACTGATGTCCGCCGGCAACACCTCTTCCAGTCGCGAGGGCAAAGCGAGTTTGGCTTCCACCAGATCACGCAGGCTTTCTTTGCCGGCAAAAATGTTTCGTCCGCTGAGCAGTTCGATCAACACGTAGCCGACACTTGCCAAGTCACTGCGTGGGGTCGCCAATTCGTTTTCCAAGATTTCCGGAGCCGCGTACATCGGAGTGCATTCGCGTTCGCGGGGCGGATTCTTGTATTCGATCGCCGATCCCAAATCGATCAGTTTGGTGTGGCCGCTGCGTTTGAGCATGATGTTAGCGGGTTTGACGTCGCCATGCACGATGCCTTCGCGGTGCAGCGCCGCCAGTGCCGCCAAGCACTCACGCATGATGGCCACGGCGATGCCGGCTTTGAAACGCGAATGGTCGGGTCCCTTGGTGATGATCACATCGTTGATGTATTTGAACCGACGGTTGTCCAAATGCTGGCCCAACAGTTTCAAGCAACTCGGTGCGAGCAGTTGGCGAAGGTCATAGCCGTCGACCCATTCCATCATCATGATGCGGATCCGGTGCCGTTCGAAGAAGTTTTGCACCGCCAGCAGGTTGTCGTGCTGAATCAACGCGACTTTGGATGCAATCGTGGCGATCCGCCGCATCGCCTCGTCGTAGGCGCGGGCGCGTTGGTAGTGCTCGGGGGAGAACACTTTCATCGCGACCGGGACCGTGAACCCGTCCGTCCCGCGATACTCCGTCAGATAGACCTCGCCCTGGCCGCCACGGCCGAGCAGACGAAGCATGTGATGGTGCCCCGTCCAACTGACCTTCTGTCGTTCGATCAGGTGGTCATACCAATGAACGAGTTTCGCGTCACCGCTGGTGTTAACGGTGCCCCGAAAAGTAACCGTTGGATTGGGTTCGAAGCGTGTGGTGGATTCCATCGTCGCGACGGTCCGTCGTTTTACGAATAGCGAGAGGGCGAATCAAACGCAGCGTTATGCAGGTCTCTCCGTCTTGACCGGCCAGCTACATTTGGACACTACAGTCTACACGGCCCGCCCAAATTCAAAAGGCGAGAGTTGGTCCCAAATCCCGCAGTTGCGGGTGAATGCAATTATGGCTCCTTGCGATGGCGGCTGCTGCGAGCGAGGCGGTGCAGATCCTCGCGGCGGGTCAGGAACCCCCAATCAAGTGCGCGATCTTGCTCATACTGCTTCCCTAAGGTCAACGCGATCGACGCTTTGGCCATTTCGTAGCCCAAATAAAACGCGTGCCCACGGTCCACATTGTCAGCAATCGGCTCGTTCAGCAGCCTCTCGAACAGCAAAAACGGGTCCTGCTCGCGAAGGTACAGCTGACGCGAGACCAAGTGGATCGCATCATCCTGGGCGAACAAACGGTAGTTATTGTCCTTGATGGCCTGGGAAAGCCCCTCCAGAGTGTCCAACGGAAACGAACGCAACCTTCGATCCCGCAGCAGCACCAATTCGTCGGACAGATTCTTGGGAGGAATGCCATTTCGGACCGCCGCATGCACGAGGCGTCGGGCATGGTCACACTCACGCACCGAAGATCGCGCCCAGTTGATCACCTGGGTGGTCAGGACACTTTGAATTCCCAGCTCCTGACAGATCCCTAACAGCACCGCGTTGATGCCGGCCGAATCGGCGTCGGTCAATTCCGTCACGTTGCCGATTCCCATCATCATCGGCAATTCCGGATAGCGCCTGCGCACCTCCGAATAACGCACGATGCTGGCCGCCAATCCCGAACCAATCGGCTCCAAAATCGGATCCAATCGCATCGGGACGTTCCGCTGCGACAAATACTCGATCGTTTCATCCAGGCTGCTGAGATCGGATGGTGAATCAGGAATCACGACAACCTCCGTGCCCCAGCGCTGGGCATGCTCGCGATTCTGAGAATTCACACTCAGCACCAGCGATGCACCGGCACGACAAGCCGCTTCCGCTTCCCAAGGGTCAAACGTATCGACCGAAACGGGAATGCCTTGCGACACCAGCGCGGCGATGTAGTCCGCAATCGATTCAAAGCGTGCGGTTGGATCACACCCGACATCAATTCGATCCGCACCGTCACGCCTCAGTTGCAATGCAGTGGTTAAAAATTCGTCCCGGGTCAGTCGGGGCACATGATTGATCTCCGCAATGATCTCGATGTCATAGCGACTGAGGTCGATTTCGGAACGTGATTCGCCAAACAGTTCCGCCATGTCGCGACAATCATTCGGTCCGACAACGACTTCGGCCGCGACTTGGGAACGCAACGTTTCGATTCCCGATTCGCAGAACCCCGGCACGATCAAATGAGTCGCTTGCTTAGGCAAATCCAGCTTGCGCGCGAGCCATTTTGGGGTCATCAACGCAGCGACGGTGATCGGCATGACACCGATCGAATAGTCAAACGCATGCCGCCCGGCGAGCGCGTCGACGATCTCGCGGACCGCATGCTGGGCAAGCGTTCCGGTCACGAAGTGCAAGTGCGATGTTTCGGAGAGATCGATAGCCGGTTGCATGTCGCGTTGGCTGAGAGCAGGAAGTGTTCGGGCGGTCGGTAACGTTCAAACGGAACCACCGTCATAAAGGTTAACCGGTTGCGCGCCGTTGACGCGCGCGGCACACCGTGAAGTGATGTTGGAAGTCCAAGATTGTCGTTGAAATCAGCTCCCAATCGCCGCTTTTTTTTTTAATCCGATCACACCAGTCGCTCTTGACTGATGTGCGACAACGCGTACAACTTCAATGAGCGAGAGATTCGTGTACGAAGCGAAGTTGCGATTCCGATTGAAACTTCTCTTTGTCGTGGCCGGGATCTCTCGTTTTTTTATGCGCTGAAAGTGACTGCTGCAGAAGGTGACGCGTGTTGAACGGCGTGCAACCTGAAGCAAACGTAGGCTGATCAACGTGACTGATCGCAGCGTGGTATCGGCGGTGCTTTGAGATGGAAGAGAATCTGCCAAGCTGGTCGATACGAAAACGACACCCTGGCAGTCTCTGCGAGGCTTGCGAGTTGATTCCTTCCAAGCCCACGATCACCTTGCTTGATCGATTCTTTCCCATGACGCATTGGATCACTGATGGCTGACTCGGACATTCAATTGCTTTGGCAGAGCGATCTGATGCTGGCGGTCAACAAGCCGGCCGGGTTATCGACCCAAGCTCCCGCTGGAATCGATAGTCTGGAAAGCCGACTGCATCGTCAACTCGCACGCCCGGATGGCTACCTATCCTTTCCACACCGATTGGATCGGTTCGTCAGCGGCGTGATCTTGGTCGCACTGACGAAAAAAGCCGCCCGACTGTTGTCGGCCCAATTCGCCAGTCGCAAGACGCACAAACAGTACTTGGCGGTCGTCGAAGGCCGATACAAGGCGGGCGAAACGGACCCTCAACAGTGGGACGATTTCATCCGCAAAATGGACGCGCTGCCCCGCGCGGAAGTCTGTGCCGAGACCGCGGCCGGTGCAAAGCTGGCCAGCACGATCGTCAAAACGGTCTCCGTGGATTCCGCCGAGGACACGAGCCGGTTGGAATTGAACCCGATCACCGGACGGATGCACCAGCTGCGACTGCAAACGGCCTCCCGCGGACACCCGATCGTCGGGGATACGACCTACGGTGCGGCGGAACAGCACACCGACCGCATCCTGCTGCACGCCCACCGATTGCAGTTCCACGACCCATCCAACGGTCGTCTGATCGAAATCGAATCGCCTTGCCCGTTCTGAGTGTCAGACCTCGGCGAACGGCGGTGGATCGGCTAAGGTGTTGCGCTCGCGACGTAGGTGCGGTCCACTTACCATCTCGCGTCGTCACCACTGAAATCCGGACGGAATCATGACTCGCCTGGGCGCCGTTTCGTACTTAAACACCAAGCCGTTGATCCACGGGCTCAAAGAAGCCCTGGGACCCGGTGACTCGTTGACGTTGAACTTGCCCAGCCGATTGGCCAGCCAGCTGCGTTCGGGTGAATTAGACGTCGCGCTGATCCCCTCGGTCGAGTACTTTCGCGGCGACGGTTACCAAATCGTCTCCGACGCCGCGATCGCCTGCCGCGGGCCGGTGTGGAGCGTGCGGTTGGTCAGCCGCGTGCCCGTCAAGCAGATCAAACGGCTGGCGTTGGACGAAGGCAGTCGCACCAGCGCGGCGATGGTACGCGTGTTGTTGTGGCAGATGCACGGGCTGAAACCCGAAACGACGGTTCTGTCGATGGAGCAGTCACCCGAATCGGTCGACGCCGACGCCGTGCTGATCATCGGAGACCGTGCGATGCATCCCGAGCGGGGGGTCTACAATGAGATTTGGGACCTTGGGGACCGCTGGTGCCGCTACACCGAAACCCCCTTCGTTTTCGCCATGTGGGTGGCCAGACCCGGGATCGACACCGATGACCTAGTCGACATTTTGCAGCGTTGTCGCGACGCCGGTGTGGAAGCGATGGAATCGATTGCCCGGACCCATGCGGCGGCACATGGGCTGACGAACGAAGACCTGTATCGCTATTTTGCCGAGAACCTTCACTTTCAACTGGGTGAATCCGAACTCGATGGACTGCGGCGTTTCCGCGACGGTTGCGAAGAACTCGGATTGCTCGACACGAAAACTATTGAATCGATTGAAGAATCATGATCACGGACATCCTGGACAAAGCGGTTGCCGGCGAGCGACTTTCGGCATCGGAAGGTTTAACGCTGTTGGAGAGCCACGACTTGGCGGCCATCGGCGCGGCTGCCGACAAGGTCTCGCGGCGGATGCACCCCGAACCGTATCGAACTTACAACGTCGATCGGAACATCAACTACACCAACATCTGCACCGCCGTCTGTCACTTCTGCGCGTTTTATCGCGGCCCCAAGAGCGACGAAGGCTATGTGCTGCCGCGGGAAGAGCTGCTCCGCAAAGTCGAAGAGACGGTGGCGGTCGGCGGCAACCAAATCCTGATGCAAGGCGGTTTGCACCCCAAGTTCAAACTCGATTGGTACGAAGAGCTACTCTCGGACATCAAGTCGGCGTTCCCGTCGGTGAATATCCACGGGTTCAGCCCGCCCGAGCTGTACCACTTCACCAAGGTGAACAACCTGCCGATCGAAGAGGTTCTGTCGCGACTGAAAGCGGCGGGCTTGGGAAGCATCCCCGGCGGAGGCGCTGAAATCCTGGTCGACCGCGTCCGCAACGAACTGACTCGGGGCAAAGTCGACTCGGACAATTGGCTCAACGTGATGCGGGTCTGGCACAAGCTGGGCGGGATCAGCACCGCGACGATGATGTTCGGCCACGTCGAAACCTTGGCCGAACGGATCGAGCACCTCGAGCGGATCCGCGACCTGCAGGATGAAACCGGTGGATTCACGGCCTTCATCTGCTGGACGTTCCAGCCGGACAACACCGACATGAGCCACATCCCGGCGTCGGGATCGTTTGAATACCTGAAGACCCAAGCCGTTTCCCGCTTGTTCCTGGACAACATTGCCAACATCCAAAGCAGCTGGGTGACGCAGGGATTGAAGATGGGGCAATTGGCGATGCTGTTCGGCGCCAACGACATGGGCAGCTTGATGATTGAAGAGAACGTCGTCGCCGAAGCCGGAACTGTCCACTTCATGTCGTTGACCCAAATTCGTCAGGCGATCGAAGAATTGGGATTCCAACCGCGTCAACGAGACGTGTTTTACAACCTCGTCGACGAAGAATTGGAACAGAAAGCGATCCAGGCGGACGGCCACACGGGGCCGAAAGATTTGGTCCAACTGGCGGTTTAGGCTAAACTGAGTCCATGCCATTCCGCGTCGAACTCGCTATCTACAACGGTCCCATCGACTTGCTCCTCTACCTGGCGCGACGCCAGGAGGTCAGCTTGATGGAGGTCTCGCTTTCCAAGGTGATCGATCAATACAGCGACTACCTGGAACTGCTTCAGGAATTGGATCTGGCCGACATCGGCGACTTTCTGGAATTGGCGAGCATTCTGGTCGAATTAAAAAGCCAGGCGGTGCTTCCCCAAACGGTTGAATCCGACGAGGAAGACGAGCAGATCGAAGACCCGCAATCCGAGTTGGTCGAACGACTGCTGCAATACAAGGAGATCCGGGACGCGGCGGCGGTGCTCGATGAGATGGCGGGACGTTGGCAACAGCGTTACCAGCGGATGAGTGATGACCTGCCGCGGCGTCGGATCGACCCGGGCGATCAGCCGATCGCGGATCTGGAGATCTGGGACTTAGTCAGCGCCTTCGGACGGATCATGCGCGAATCCGCCGGCCCGCCTCAAACCGAAGTCATCTACGACGACACCCCGATCCACGTTTACATGCAAAAGATCCACACGCAACTGGCGGCGCGGCCGCGTGTGCCGTTGATGGATCTGGTCGAAGGCGGCATCCACAAGTCGGCGTTGATCGGCTGGTTCCTCGCGACGTTGGAACTGACGCGACACCACGGTGCGGCGGTGGAAGAAGACGAAGCCGGCGACATCGTGATCGTTAAGACCGCAGACTACAGCGAGGACTTGGCGGTCAACGAAGTCGACAACTACGGCAACGACGGCATCATCGCCACCAACCTGCCCAGCCAGCCGAGATAGCGGCTTGCGGGGTGACGCGGATCGAGCGTCGGGCACGCTGTGCATGCCGGGTGCCTAATCAATCGATCTACCTTCTGCCGATTGAAGAACCTCCCCCCTTTCGAACGGCCGGCGGCTTTGCCGCCGGCCGATCGAAAGGGGGGAAGAGGAGTCGGGGATTCTTTTCCTGGGGTGGCGGTCACTCCGCTGCGCTCGTTCCCTGACCCCAGGCTATGTTGTTGATGCCCTTTGGGCAAAGCCTGCCGGGCGAACCACAAGGTTTCGCGCAGACCCATCTTGGAAAGAGGACGCACCAGGACTTGGATGCGTGGAAGCGGGACTTCACCGGACGCAAGCTGGGAGCTTACTTTTACTTTCGTGCGGTGGGGATGAAGGCGTCGAGGTTGGCGAGTCCCTGGCCGTCGCACTCGGCGGCAAACCGGTAGCCGAGCGCTGCGATCTGATCGGCCGCGGCGGTCAACTCGGCTTCGTTGTTCAGCTTGAGCTTGACGCCCGCGACGACCTTCAGGATTTGATCCAGGATCGGTTCCTGGACTTTGGCCGCAACGCTTTGCAGCCGCTTTGACGCACGGCTGGCGCGTTGTGCGACGGTCATGGCGAAGGTCGCTTTCTGGGTCGCAACAGCGGTCGCCCGCAGCGATGCCTCGAGTTCGGCGATCATGCCGGCAACAAACATCACGCGCAACTGCTCGGGTGTTCGTGTCGCGTTGTGCTTGCCGTCACTGTCAACAAAGTTGTGACGGATCGTCCCTTGGCTCCACGAGACGAATTCAAAGTCCAGTGACCCGGCGGAATGACCGCCGACGTTGACCAATTCTTCGTCCGCGGTGGTATGGCAGCGCAGACAGCTTTGCGCGACCAGATAAACGTTTGCAGGATTACGCATCCCTGCTCGAACGCTTTGCGCGATCCGTTCGGCGCGGTGCTCGGCAGACTCCGTCAAACGCGTGACGGTTTCGCCGCCGTAGAGGTGATGCACGTCGAGCCAGTCTTTGGCGGCACCGTGACACGATTCACACGAGACGCCGGCAACGACGTGATGCGCCGCGTCGGAACCGGGCTGGCCGGCGGCGTCAGTTTGCTGGGTGTAGTGACACGCGACACAGCGACCGGAGTGTTTGATCGAACGCAGACCCAACTTCGACGCGATCTGCTTGGCTTCGGGTTTGCGATGCAATTGATCAAACGTCATCGCGTGCGGCGTCGTCTGCCAAGCCTTGACTTCTGACGCGTGGCATTTCACGCAAGCGTCATGCCCGACGACACGATCGGGGTCGGCGGGCTTGGCGATCCCCAAATGATGGGCGGCGGACAACGCGTCGCTGTGTTCGGCCGAGACCCAACTGGTTTGCGCGTCAGCCGAAGTCGTTGTGATGACAGCCAGAAAAAAGAAAACCGAAAGGGTGGCTCGGTGGCGAATCGTCATGGTGTGTTGCGGAATGTCGGGTGGCGATCGGATCGTCAGGACTGGAATATTCGGCAAAGCCGTCGACCGCATCGATCGGCGGTTGTCCGGAACTGAACCCTACGTCACGCAACGCCACCCTGTCGCACCATCCATTTTGTGTCATCAGAGGTTATGCTATGGATTCTGTCCGTTGAGTCCCAGCTGTCGACCCATTGCACGATCCATTGCACGATGCCCCGAAGCCGCCTCGGCCCGCTCGCGATCGAAACAAAACTTGGCGACCATCCGTCGACAAGCTCGGTGTGGCGTGCGATCCATGTCCAGTTAAAAAAGGCGATCGCCGTCAAGATTTTTTCGGCGCCCTTTGGCGGCACGCCGGAAGCGCGACGATTATTGGCCGACGAGTGGGAGCACTTAAAGACGCTGTCGCATCCCGGCATCGCGAAATGTTATGGCGGCGGGTTTGAGGAAACCGACGCCTACCTTGCGTATGAATTGGTCGACGGTGAAACACTGTCCAGCCAGATCGAACGGACGGGACGGTTGTCGTGGGAGAACGTCTTGGAGATTGCCCAGGGCATCGCCGACGCATTGGAATACCTGCACGGCCAGGGTGTCGTTCACGGGGCAATCTGTCCGGACAAGATCATCGTCGCCGGCTTCGCGCCGGTCTTGCTGGACCTTCGCACCGATCGGTTCGGATCCCCCTTTCGCACCGCCCGCCCACCGTCGGTCGATCAAGTGGCCCGACAGCCACCCGAATCAGTTGCGGCCGCCGTCGGTAACTCGGTGCCCCCCCCACAACCGTCCGCCGACCTGTATGCCTTGGGCGTGTTGCTGTATCAGGCGATCACGGGGCGTTTGCCGATCAGTGGCGAGACGATGCAAGAGGTCCGCGAGAACGTGCAACACGAGCAGCCGCCGACGCCGGCCTCGATCGTGTTGCAATGCCCGGTTTGGTTCGACAAGCTGATCATGCGATTGCTGGAAAAGGATCCGGCCAATCGACCGCCCAGCGCGACCGCCGTCAAAATGGCGTTGGTCGAAGTCCGTAAACGATCTCTCTCGCGCACCAGTGTTGCCGAACACACCAGCAGCGGGTTCAGCCCGTTGCAAGTCACCAATCAACAAGACAAAGACGAAGCGCGCACGTTGCTGGGACGCGGCGTCATCGATCTGAATGCCATCGAGGAGGAAGACGAGGTCCCCGACAACACGGTTTGGCACGACCAGCCCTGGTTCTTGTTGGGCGGTCTGGTGTTGTTGTTGATGCTGTTGGCCTACGTCGCCTGGCCCGCCAGTGAACAGTCGCTGCGGGAGCGTGCCGAACGGCTGATCGCAATGGACACGCGCAAAGCGTTGGCCGAAGCCGAAGACGAACCGCTGCGCGAACTATTGGTGCGTTTTCCCGACGGCCCCCACGCCGAGTGGGCTCAGCAGCAGATCGACGTGATCAACGTCAAACAGTTCCTGCACCAACTGTCGGTCAAGATCAAGAACAACCTGCCGATGAAGAATCAAGGCGAACTGCTGCACAAGCAGGCGCAAGAGTATTCCGCCAACGGCGATTTCGCCAAAGCGATCGACATGTACCACAGCATGGTGACGGTACTGGGTGACGATCCGGAGTACGAAACCGCCGTTAATGCGGCGCGGTTTCAAATCGCGATCTTGGAAACGAAATCGGCCGAAGAAAGTGATGCGGCCAAGATCGTCCAAGCGCGGCTGGACGAGGCGGATGTATTGCTCAGTGAAAACCAAGTGGTCGAAGCGCGCAAGATCTGGTACAGCCTGGTCGAACTCTACGGCGACAACTCTGACCTGAAGCCGTTGATCGACATTGCCCAACAACGCCTCATCGAAAACAAATGAGTGCTTTCCCGATGCGGCGTTTTGGTTGAACGCAATAGAATCCCTCTACTGAGACGCTCCACGAGGCACCGTGGCGTCCATGCCGACCTGACCGACGGGGTAAAGGCCTCTCAGTTGCCCATGGCGGTGGACAGTGGTTCGGCATGAGCGTCCACCTGGGTGATCAAATTGACCGACGCACGGAAATCGGAACCCTGCTCGGAAAACGTCACCGCGGCGGTTTGAACCATTTCCGCGGCGATCGCGAGGGGAGGTTCGGGGATCGCGGCCTTGGTGAATTTGCTCGCCGGCGAACGGGGGATCGGAAACTCCGTCCGAATTTCAAAAAAAACACGCGTTTGGCCCGCAAAAAGCGGGGTGTTGACGTGACGGTTGTTCGTCGACCCTTTCGAAATCCCCACAAACGCGGTACCTTTTGCGGCTGGCCGAAACGAAATTTTCTTCCTCTATCGACGAAATAGACCACGCAAAATGAGTGTTGCATCGACTGATCTTGAGACCCTAGCGGTCGACACCATTCGCTCCCTCAGCATGGATGCGGTCCAGACTGCCAACAGCGGTCACCCGGGGACACCGATGGCGCTCGCACCGATCGCCTATCAGTTGTTCAATCACACGATGCAATATGATCCCTCGCATCCGAATTGGCCCAACCGTGACCGATTCGTGCTGTCCTGTGGTCACGCCTCGATGTTGCTCTACAGCACCCTGCACCTGGCCGGCGTCAAAGCGACCGACAAAGACGGCAACGTGTTGGACGAACTGTCGATCAAGCTGGACGACATCAAGAACTTTCGTCAAATCGGAAGCGTTTGTGCCGGGCACCCGGAATACGCCGAAGCGGCGGGAATCGAAACCACGACCGGACCACTCGGTGCGGGCGTCAGCAACAGCGTCGGCATGGCGATGAGCCAAAAGTGGCTGGCCGAAAACTACAACACCGACCAACACAAGCTGTTCGATTACAACGTCTTTGCCCTCTGCAGCGACGGCGATCTGATGGAAGGCGTCGCCTGCGAAGCCGCCTCGGTCGCCGGCCACCTGAAGCTGGACAACCTGTGTTGGCTGTACGACGACAACAGCATCACGATCGAAGGCGACACCAGTTTGTCGTTCTCTGAAGACGTCGGCAAACGATTCGAAGGCCTCGGCTGGAACGTCGTGCATGTTTCTGACGTCAACCAATTGTCCAACCTGTCCAAGGCGATCGAAAGCTTCCGCAGCTGCACCGACAAGCCGACCATCATCATCTGCAAGACGATCATCGGCTGGGGTGCCCCGAACAAGCAAAACACACACGGAGCACACGGGGCGCCGCTGGGCTGGGACGAAGTCGAACTGGCCAAGAAAGCCTACGGATTTCCGCCCGAAGAGAAATTCCACATCCCCGACGGCGTCATCGAGCACTTCGCCAACAACCTCGGACAGCGTGGCGCCGCCGATTACCAGAAATGGAACGAAACCTGGGCGGCGTACCAGTCGGCCAACCCTGAAAAAGCGGCCGAGCTGCAGGCGATCTTCGATCGCAAGTTGCCCGAGGGCTGGGACAAGGACATCCCGGAATTTGAAGCCAGCGAAAAAGGCGATGCGACGCGAAACAGCAGCGGCAAAGTGCTCAACGCGATCGCCAAGAACGTTCCCTTCATGATCGGCGGTTCGGCCGACTTGGCGCCGAGCAACAAGAGCGATCTGACGTTCGAAGGCGCCGGAGACTTTTTGCCGAATCAATACGCCGGTCGCAATCTGCACTTCGGTATCCGCGAACACGCCATGGCGGGCATCGTCAACGGCATCTGCCTGACGGGCCTGCGAGGCTACGCGGCGACGTTCTTCGTCTTTACCGATTACATGCGTGGGGCGATGCGACTGTCGGCGATCATGCACCAGCCGATCCTGTACATCCTGACGCACGATTCGATCGGCGTCGGCGAAGACGGCCCGACCCACCAACCGGTCGAACACCTGTCGGCGTGCCGAGCGATTCCGGGGTTGAACGTGTTCCGCCCCGGCGACGCCAACGAAGTCGCCGAATGTTACCGAACCGCGATGGAGATCAGCGACCATCCCGCCGCGATGGTGCTGTCGCGTCAAAACATGGCCACGCTGTGCCGGACCAAATACGCCGCCGCCTCGGGATGTGCCAAGGGCGGTTATGTGCTTTCGGACTGTGAAGGCACCCCGGATGTGATTTTGATGGGCAGCGGCAGCGAACTGGGACTGTGCGTCACGGCCGCCGAAAAACTGACCGCGGCGGGCAAGAAAGTCCGCGTCGTCAGCATGCCGTGCATGGATCTCTTGGCCCAGCAAAGCCAAGCCTACCAAGATCAAGTGTTGCCACCCGAAGTCACCAACCGCGTGGCCGTCGAAGCAGGCTTGAGAATGTCGTGGGACCGCTGGATCGGGTTGCAAGGCAAATTTGTCGGCATGTCCGGCTACGGCGCCAGCGGACCGTATGCCGAAGTCTACAAGCACTTCAGCATCAACGAAGACGCCGTGATCGCAGCCGCCGGCGGCTGATAGCCGATGAAGATCCCCAATCAGCAGAACCGACCGTTCACCGGTGCCAACATGACGCCGATGATCGATGTCGTGTTTCTGCTGATCATCTTCTTCCTGGTGTCCAGCCACCTGGCGCGACAGGAGTCGCGATTGCCCGTCGAGCTGCCCGTTGCGTCGACGCACAACCCGCTCAGCGTCGACCCGGTCTCGGTGACCATCACCGTCAACCGCGACCGTCAACGACTCGTCGGCGGTAAAATCCTCGACGACGCAGCGCTCGATGCGATCCTGAACGATGTGGTGCGTCGTGACGGAGAATCCGCTTCGCTGCGAATCCGCACCGACGGCGCCGTCCCCTATGGAATCATCGAGCCGATCTTGAAAGCATCGGCCGAACTCGGCCTGTTGGATATCAAATTGGCCGTCAAAGAACA